>NZ_NQYT01000065.1:0-31356 GCF_009192935.1 Xanthomonas sp. LMG 12461 | reverse complement strand
CGCGCGGTGTGCGCCCACCGGACTCCCGGTGTTGAGAGGCGCCCTGGTGTTGCGATTGGACGAATACGCCTTAGCGCTGTGGCTGTGACTGCGGTTCGGTCTTGGGTGCCTGGTTGCCGGTGGGCGCACACCGCGCGTCATCAATGCATGCAGGTGCCTCGCTCAGGACCATGGCGGGGACCTGAGGCGTCCGTCAGCCACTGTACCTCGCCCCAAGACATCTACGAGCAGCGCGCGAGGCGCAGCTCTTGCCATTCCAGAATCCCCAATCCCAGCCAAGCAAGATTGCCCGCCTACCGGCGCCTCGCTACAGTGGCGCCATGCCCAGCCTGATCCTGTTGATGATCGCCGGCGCCGCGGTGTTCGCGTTCTGGAACGCCTCGCGTGCGGCCGCCGAACGCGCCGAAGTCCTCGGCCGCAACGCCTGCAAGGCCGCCGACGTGCAGTGGCTGGACCAGAGCGTGCACGGCACCGGCCTGCGCCTGCGGCGCCTGCCCAACGGCTGGCTCGGCTTCGAGCGTAGCTTCCGCTTCGACTATTCCTACGATGGCACCGACCGCCACAGCGGGCGCCTGGTGCTGCTCGGCGATCAGCTGATCGCGTTCACCGGGCCGTCAGTCGCCAGCGTGAGCAGCCTGCAGGAAGCCCGCGCGCAGCGCGACTGAGCCGTGCACCACGGCCGCGCACCGATGCCGATACCGATGGCGTGCGGCGTGTCGGGCGACAGCGAAGCTGAGTGCGCGGGCGATGCGCATGCCACCTGAAATGGACGGCGAATGTAGCAGCGGCTTCAGCCGCGATGGGTGTTACCGGTAATGCCGTCGCGGCTGAAGCTGCTCCTACGACAGAAAAACGCGGTGTGCGGTGCACGAGCACCGAAAACGCCAACGTTGGGTGGGTGAAGCGCAGCCACCGAGGCCGCGCATCGACTAATTACTTGACCACGCGCAGGCGCGGCCGCTTGCCGGCGTCGTCGGATCCGCCCGGCCGCGGCGGTGGCGGGGTGTCGTCGCCCGGCGGCTCGCTGGCGCCGTGGATGTCGTCCGGCAGCGCCATGCCCTGCCCGGTTTCGCGTGCATAGACCGCCAGCACTGCGGACATCGGCACCTGCACCGGGTAGCTGACGCCACCGAAGCGGGCGGTGAAGCTGACCCCCTCGTTGTCGATCTGCAGCCGCACCACCGCACGCTCGGCGATGTTCAGCACCACCCGCCCGTCCTTGACCGCGCTCGGCGGCACCTGGACGCCGGGCAGGCCCGCATCCACCAGGATGTGCGGGGTCATGCCGTTGTCGTTGATCCATTCCACCAGCGCCCGCAGCAGGTACGGGCGATGGCTGGTCATGCGGGAAGTGTCGTCGCTCATGCGCCCATTCTACGTGCCGGCGCGCGATGCCGGTACAGCTCGGAAGACAATGGAGACGGCGCGGCGGACAGCATCATGCCGGCAGGTCGCGCAGTTTCTTTTCCTGATCGGTCAGGCTGCGGATGAACCCCGGATTGCGGAAGATGCGGTTGCCGTAATCCTCGATCGCCTTGCCGTCCTTCGGCAGCGGGATGTCCAGTGCCTGCAGGCGCCAGATGATCGGCGCCATCGCGCAGTCGGCCAGGCTCATCTCCGGATTGAGGAAGAACTTGCTGGCCTTGAACAGCGGCACCGAGGCGGTCAGCAGTTCCTTCAGCCGCTTGCGCCCGGCTTCGGCCTGGGCCTTGTTGCCGAGCTGGATCGCCTGCACCTGCGGCACCCAGTCGTGCTCGATGCGCAGCATCGCCAGGCGCAGGCGCGCGCGCGAAAGCGGGTCGACCGGCATCAGCGGCGGATGCGGATAGCGCTCGTCCAGGTACTCGCTGACCACCGAGGCGGCGTACAGCACCAGCTCGCGCTCGACCAGGGTCGGCACCGAGTGGTAGGGATTCAGGTCGATCAGGTCTTCCGGCGGATTCTGCGGATCCACCGCCACGAAATCGTAGGTCACGCCCTTGGCCGCGAGCACCAGGCGGACGCGGTGGCACAGGACATCATCCGTGGAGGAAAACAACGTCAAGGTATTTCGCATGCGCAAACTCGCCGCCATTCAAGGCTCTCCGACGGCCGGAATCCGCCGGCCGCATCGACGCCGCCCGCACATTGCGGACGGTCGTCACGGCCCCTGAGTGTGCAACCCTCGCTCACAAAAGCCAATAGGATGAACAGGGGATCGGCTCAGCAACGGTGCAGCCGGGACGCGGCCGAAACGGCCGCGACTCAATGCACGTCCTTCCAGTATTCCTTCTTCAGCAGATAGGCCAGGAAGGTCAGCAGCGCCAGGAACAGCACCACCCACACGCCCAGGTTCTGCCGCTTCAGCGCCGCCGGCTCGCCGGCGTATTCGAGGAAATTGCTGATGTCGCGCACTGTCTGGTCGAACTCGACCGGGCTCTGCTTGCCCGGCGTCGCCAGTTGCAGCCGCTCCACCGGCTTGTCCACGCCCGGCTGCTCGGCCTTGCCGTAGACCGGCTGCTGCAGGCCCTGCAGGTCCCACAGCGGATTGGGCATGGAGGCGTTGGCGAACAGCTTGTTGTTCCAGCCCAGCGGCCGCGACTGGTCGAGATAGAACGACTTGAGGTAGGTGTAGACCCAGTCGGTGCCGCGCACGCGGGCGATCAGGCTCAGGTCCGGCGGCGCCTTGCCGAACCATTTGGTCGCCGCATCGTGCGGCATCGCCGTCTCGATGTGTTCGCCGATCTTGGCGCCGGTGAAGTTGAGGTTGTGCATCACCTCGTCCTCGCTCAGGCCCAGATCCTCGGCCATGCGCTGGTAGCGCAGGTACTTCAGCGAATGACAGCCGGAACAGTAGTTCATGAACAGCTTGGCGCCGCGCTGCAGCGAGGCGCGGTCGCCCAGGTCGTTGCCGGCCTGCAGGGTGGCGGCACCCTCGGCGGCCATGGCCGAGGCGGACAGCAGCAAGGCCGACGCGACGCCGGCGAGCACAGCGATCAGGCGCTTAGTCATGGCTGCTCACCCGCTCCGGCACCGGCTTGGTTCGATCCAGCGAGGTCCATATCGGCATCGTCAGGAAGAAGGCGAAATACAGCACGGTCAGCACGCGGCCGATGTAGGTCTCGATGATCTCGGTACCGGGGCCGGAGCCGATCACGCCCAGCCAGACGAAGCACACCGCAAGAATCCCCAGCATCACCCGCGAGATCCAGCCGCGGTAGCGGATCGACTTGACCTTGGCGCGATCCAGCCACGGCACCAGGAACAGGATCGCTATCGCCGAGAACATCACCAGCACGCCGCCGAGCTTGTTCGGCACCACCCGCAACATCGCGTAGTACGGGGTGTAGTACCAGACCGGCTTGATGTGCTCCGGCGTCACCAGGCGGTTGGCCTCGGTGAAGTTGTCGTGCTCCAGGAACAGGCCGCCGAAGCCGGGCGCGAAGAAGATGATGAAGGCGCCGATCATCAGCAGGAAGCCGACGCCGACCAGGTCCTTGACCGTGTAGTACGGATGGAACGGGATGCCGTCGGCCGGCTTGTTCGGGCTCCAACGGTTGCCCTTGGGCCCCTTCTTGATCTCCACGCCGTCGGGATTGTTGGAACCGACCTCGTGCAGCGCGCCCAGGTGCAGCACCACCAGCAGCAGCAGCACCAGCGGCAGGGCGATCACGTGCAGGGCGAAGAAGCGGTTGAGGGTGGCATCGGACGGCAGGTAATCGCCCATGATCCATTCGGTCAGGCCGTTGCCGATCACCGGGATGGCGCCGAACAGCGAGATGATCACCTTCGCGCCCCAGAACGACATCTGCCCCCAGGGCAGCACGTAGCCCATGAAGGCTTCGGCCATCAGCACCAGGTAGATCAGCATGCCGAGGATCCACACCAGCTCGCGCGGCTTCTTGTAGCTGCCGTACATCAGCCCGCGGAACATGTGCAGGTACACCACGATGAAGAACAGCGAGGCGCCGGTGGAGTGCATGTAGCGGATCAGCCAGCCCCACTCGACGTCGCGCATGATGTACTCGACCGAGTTGAACGCCTCGGCCGCGCTGGTCTTGTAGTGCATCGTCAGGAAGATGCCGGTGACGATCTGGTTGACCAGCACCACCATCGCCAGCGAGCCGAAGTAGTACCAGAGGTTGAAGTTCTTCGGCGCGTAGTACTCGGTGACGTGCTTGCGGTAGAACGGCATCAGCCCGGGAGCGCGCTCGTTGACCCAGTCGAACACGTTGCCCGCGGTGCGGGTGAGGATGTTGTCGGCCATGACTTACGCCCCTCCCTTCGCGGACGCGCTCGGGTCCACGCCGATCACCAGCGTGTTGTCGTCCTGGTAGTGGTGCGGCGGCACCAGCAGGTTGATCGGCGCCGGCACGCCCTGGAACACGCGGCCGGACATGTCGAAGCGCGACTTGTGGCAGGGGCAGAAATAGCCGCCCTTCCAGTCGGGGTCGTAGGGTTCGGGGCGGATCTCGGCGACCATTTCCGGCGAGCAGCCCAGATGGGTGCACAGGCCGACCAGCACCGAGACATCGGGCTTGATCGAGCGGTACTCCGGATTCTTCAGCACGTAGTCCGGCTGCTGGTCCTTGTTGGTGGACTCCGGATCCTTGAGCCGGCTATCCAGCGACGGCAACGCATCGAGCATCGCCTTGGAGCGCTTGACGATCCAGATCGGCTGGCCGCGCCATTCCAGGATCAGGCGCTGCCCTTCCTGCAGGGCGCTGATGTCGGCGGTGACCGGCGCGCCGGCCAGCTTGGCCTTTGCGCTCGGATTCCAGGACTTGATGAAAGGAACCGCGACGAACCCCGCACCGACCGCGCCCACGACGGACGTGGTGGCGGTGAGAAAGCGGCGGCGTCCTACATTTACAGAATCGTTGACCCCATCGTTGGCCATCCGGCACTCCGATCTGTGATTGGGTAGCGTGAGGCTGCCAGCAGCTCGGTGGGGGTCGAGCCGCACTGAATCCACTGCAGTGTAGCGGAACCCTTAACGCGCCGACAATGGACGCGCAACGCCTCCTGCCGGGCCGCGGCGACGGCTCAATGCGCGGTCGCCAGCACGCCGCGGTAGCGCTCGGCGAGCACGCCCACCCGCTGCACGTAGCGTTGGGTCTCGCTGTACGGCGGCACCCCGCCGTGTTTGTCTACCGCGCCTTCGCCGGCGTTGTAGCCGGCCGCGGCCAGGCTGAGGTTGCCGTTGAAGCGCTTCAGCAGCCACGCTAGGTACTGCACGCCGCCGCGAATGTTTTGCGCTGCATCAAACGAATCGCTGACGCCGAAGCGGCGCGCGGTCGGCGGCATCAGCTGCATCAGCCCCTGCGCACCGGCGCGGCTGAGGGCCGTCGGGTTGTAGGCGGACTCGGCGTGGATGATGGCGCGCACCACCGCTTCGTCGACACCGTACTCGCGCGCGGCGGCGGCGATCTCGCTCTGGTAGGCGGTGGTGTTCAGGCGCACCGCACCGAAGTTGACCCCCGGATTGGCGCAGGCGTAGCAGGTTTCCATGAAGCTGTAGCGGATCGTGCGCACCGCGCCGAGATTGGCGACCTGGGTCGGACGCGCACTGGTGTAGTGGCGCACGCCGTCCTTCATGTACGAATACAGCTGCCCGCTGACCAGGCGCCGCGGCGCGCCACTGCTGCTGGGCGACACCGGGGCGACCCGGTTGGGCACGGCGTTGGCGGTCACCGGGGCCGGGGCCGCGACCGGCGCGCTGATCAGGGTGGCCGGCGCCACGGTGCCGGCGCTGGCGATGACGCCGCGGCTGGGCGGCCGCTCGGTGCTGGCCCTGGCCGGCGCAGGCGCCGGGGCGGTCCGCGCGGCGCGGCGGTCGGGGGTGTAGCGGCCGATCACGCTGCAGCTGGCGCCGGACACGCGCTTGCTGCCGTAGCTGGGCACGCCGTCGTTGCCGGTGCACTTGTACAGGGTGCCGGCGCTGGCCGGCGCAGCCGTCAACGTGGCGAGTCCCAGCCCCAGGAGCCACAGCATCCCCTTCATGGCGGCGAGTGTCCCAACTTCCCCGCCGCTTGCCAAGTCCGCACCGCCCGGGGCCGGAGCAGCGCCGGGCGGCCAGTGCGCCCTCCCCGTCCGTATCACCTACTCCACCGGTGCCGGCTCCGGCACCTGCTCCAGCAACGCGTTCAGCACCCCGCGCAGCGCCGTCCGCACCTCGGCCGTGGCCTCCAGCCCTGCGAACGGCACGCCGATGGTCAGCAATTGCGCCGCCAGCCACGGCACCGCGTCGGCCAGCAGCGACAGCCGGCAGTGGCCGTCGGCCTCGTCCTGCAGGGTGCCGCACCACAGTGGAATGCGCGCCCCCAGCTCGGCGGCGCTGCCACGCAGCCGCACACTGAGGGCGAACCCCATCGCCTGCGGGCTGTAGCGGATCGCCGCGTCGACCATGGCCGCCGGTTCCTGCGGCGGCAGGCGCAACGCCACCGCCGCGCCGAGCTGCAGGGGCGGCACGATGCGTTCGGCGCGGAAGGTGCGCCAGTCGGCACGATCGCGGTCCCAGGCCAGCAGGTACCAGCGGCGGCCGGCGTTGACCAGGCGCAAGGGCTCGACCAGCCGCTCGCTGGCGCGCCCGGAATGGTCGCGGTAGACGAAACCGAGCAGGCGCCGGTCGCGGCAGGCGCTGGCGACCCCGATCAGCACTCGCGTGTCCGGCCGTAGCGGGTCCTGGCCCAGCGCCAGGGTCGCCCCCTGCAAGGCCTCGGCGCGCTGGCGCACCCGCGTCGGCAGCAGCGGTTCGAGCTTGGCCAGCACCCGCACCGCGGTGTCCTCCAGGCCGGCCATGCTGGCGCAGGCCGCGCGCAGCGCCACCGCGACCGCCACCGCCTCGTCCTCCTCGAACAGCAGCGGCAACATCTGCGCGCCGGCCGCCAGCCGGTACCCGCCGCCGACCCCGGCCGCGGCCTCCACGGCGTAGCCCAGCGCGCGCAGCCGCTCCACGTCGCGGCGCAGGCTGCGCCGGTCCACGCCGAGCCGCGCGGCCAGCTCGGCGCCGGACCACAGCCGGCGGGTCTGCAGCAGGGCGATCAGGCGCAACAGGCGGGCGGCGGGCGATGACATCGGCGCACGCTATTGCGGACAGGATCTGTCCGCAATGGGGTCTAGGGTGTTCGCACCGACCAGCCAGGAGCCGCCCATGACCAGCGACCGCCACATCACCCTGTTCCACAACCCGCATTCGCGCTCGCGCGGCGTGCTGATCCTGCTCGAGGAACTGGGCGCCGACTACGCCATCGAGCGCATCGACTTCGACCGGCAGGCGCAACTGGCGCCGGACTACCTGGCGATCAACCCGATGGGCAAGGTGCCGGCGATCGTGCACGCCGGCGCGGTGGTGACCGAGCAGGGCGCGATCTACCCCTACCTGGCCGACCTGTATCCCGAGGCCGGGCTGGCACCGCCGATCGGCGACCCGCTGCGCGGCCCCTACCTGCGCTGGCTGGCGTTCTACGGCGCCTGCTTCGAACCGGCCCTGGTCGACCGAGCGCTCAAGCGCGAGCCGCCACCGCGGGCGATGTCGCCCTATGCCGACTGCGATACCGTGCTGACGGTGGTGGACGCGCAACTGGCGCGCGGCGATTACCTGCTCGGCGCGCGTTGCAGCGCCGCCGACGTGCTGTGGGGCAGCGCGCTGGGCTGGATGCTGCAGTTCGGCCTGCTCGACCCGCCGGCGCCGACCCGCGCCTACGCCGCGCGCATGGCGGCGCGGCCGGCGGTGCAGCGCGCGCTGGCGGTGGATGCCGCCGCGGGCTAGCGTCCTGCGCTGGCGCGCCGGCACGGGTAAACTAGCCGGCTTCCTTTCCACCCGCCTGGATTAAGCGCCATGCCCGGGACCGTCCTGCATCCCCTGCCCTCCGCCGGCACCGCCGCCGCACCCGCGCCGGTGCGCGGCAAGCTGTACATCAAGACCCACGGTTGCCAGATGAACGAGTACGACTCGGCCAAGATGGCCGACGTGCTCGCCGCATCCGAAGGCCTGGAGCTGACCGACAACCCCGAAGAAGCGGACGTGGTCCTGGTCAACACCTGCTCGATCCGTGAGAAGGCGCAGGAAAAGGTGTTCAGCCAGCTCGGCCGCTGGAAGGCGCTGAAGGCCGGCGGCAAGCCGGTGATCATCGGCGTCGGCGGCTGCGTCGCCTCGCAGGAAGGCGAGGCGATCGTCAAGCGCGCGCCCTACGTGGACCTGGTGTTCGGCCCGCAGACCCTGCACCGGCTGCCGGAGCTGATCCGCGCGCGCCGCGAATCAGGCAAGTCGCAGGTGGACATCAGCTTCCCCGAGGTCGAGAAGTTCGACCGCCTGCCGGAGCCGCGCGCCGAAGGTCCTTCAGCCTTCGTGTCGATCATGGAAGGCTGCTCCAAATACTGCTCGTTCTGCGTGGTGCCCTACACCCGCGGCGAGGAGATCAGCCGCCCGTTCGAGGACGTGCTCGTAGAAGTGGCGCAACTGGCCGCGCAGGGCGTGCGCGAGATCAACCTGCTCGGCCAGAACGTCAACGCCTACCGCGGGCCCTATGCCGACGCCGAGGCCGGCGAGGAGACGCAGCACGCCGACCTGGGCCTGCTGATCCGCAGCATCGCGCAGGTCGAGGGCATTGGCCGGATTCGCTTCACCACCTCGCATCCGCTGGAATTCAGCGACTCGCTGGTGGAGGCCTACCGCGACGTGCCGCAGCTGGCCAACTATCTGCACCTGCCGGTACAGGCCGGCAGCGACCGCATCCTCAGCGCGATGAAGCGCGGCTACACCGCACTGGAGTTCAAGCAGAAGATCCGCAAGCTGCGCGCGGTGCGTCCGGACATCTCGATCAGCTCGGATTTCATCGTCGGTTTTCCCGGCGAGAGCGACGCCGACTTCGACAAGACCATGAAGCTCATCGAGGACGTGGGCTTCGACCAGAGCTTCTCCTTCATCTACTCGCGACGCCCGGGCACGCCCGCCGCCGACCTGGAAGACGACACGCCCGAGGCGGTCAAGCATGCGCGGCTGGCGCGGTTGCAGGCGCACATCAATGCGCATGCGCAGCAGATCTCGCAGGGGATGATCGGCAGCGTGCAGACCGTGCTGGTGGAAGGCCCGTCGAAGAAGAACCCGGCCGAGCTGACCGGCAAGACCGAGAACATGCGCTCGGTGAACTTCCCCGGCCACCCTCGCCTGATCGGCCAGTTCGTCGAGGTGACGATCACAGAGGCGCTGAGCAATTCGCTGCGCGGCCGCCTGCACCTGGCCGAGGACGACGCCGCGGCCTGAGCGGCGCCGGGCGCGCGCTAGTCGAGCGCGCTGAGGAAGCGCTCGCCGCGCGGGCCGATCTGCACCGCCCGCGAATCCGGCACGCGCCGGGCCAGGCCGGTGTCGAGGAGATACCGGAGCAAGGCGCTGCCCAGCGCACCGGCAACGTGGTCGCGGCGCTCGCTCCAGTCCAGGCACGGCCGGCACAGCGGCCGCCGCGACGCACGCAGCGCCGCCACGTCGATGCCGATCGCCGCGCACCAGGCGGCACCGGATGCGCTCAAGGCCATGCCGTCGCTGCACAGCAGATGCCCACGCGCTTCCATCTGTTGGCGCCAGCGGATCGCCAGTTCGCCGGCAAGGTGGTCGTAGCACACCCGCGCCCGGCGCAAGGCGGGATCGGCCGGGCCCACCCGCCGCGTCATCGGCGGCGGCGCCAGTCCCATCATCGCCTCGACCGCCGCGGCGACGTCTGCGCCGGCCAGACGGAAATAGCGGTGTCGCCCTTGGCGCGCCACCGCGAGCAAGCCGGCGTCGACCAGTTGCGACAAGTGCCGGCTCGCAGTCGACGGCGCCACCGCGCCGTCCAGCGCCAGTTCGCTGGCAGTGCGCGCCTGTCCGCTCATCAACGCCGCCAGCATGCGACTGCGCGCCGGGTCGCCGAGCAGAAAGGCGGCACGTGCAAGCAGGGTGTCCTCGCTCATGCTTCGATTCTAGACGAAGCATGCCGCCACGCTGGCGCCTACCTTGCCTGCTCCCCACACGAGGCAGACGCATGACCGACACGCTGCACCACTACGCTTCGCAGTTGCGCTGGACCGGCAACCGCGGCAACGGCACCGCCGACTACAGCCACTATGGCCGCGACTACACGCTGCAGATTCCCGGCAAGGCGGCACTGCCAGGCAGCGCCGACCCGCTCTTCCTCGGCGACCCGGCGCTGCACAATCCGGAAGACCTGTTCGTCGGCGCTCTCGCCGCCTGCCACATGCTCACCTACCTGGCGCTGTGCGCGCATGCCGGCATCCAGGTACTGGCCTACGAGGACCAGGCCCAGGGCTGGCTGGAGATGCGCCCCGGCCAGGGCGGACGCTTTCGCGAGGTGGCGCTGGCGCCGCGCGTGACCATCGCGGCGGACAGCGACGCGCACCGCGCGCAGGCCTTGCACGCACAGGCCCACGCGCAGTGCTTCATCGCCAACAGCTGCGCCATGCCGTTGCGTTGCGAGGCGACGATCGTGCGCCCGGGCGAGCCGCCGGAGGCCGCGCGATGAAGGACGTCGAAATCCACCTCGAAGACCGCCCCGGCGCCCTGTCCGCCATGGCCCAGGCACTCGGCGCGGCCGGCATCAGCATCGAAGGCGGCGGCGTGTGGCGCGTGGACGGGCGCGCGGTCGCGCACTTCCTGTTCGATGCCGCCGCACCGGCAAGCGAGACCTTGCGCGCGCACGGTTTCCACGTGGCCGCCGAACACCCGGTGGTGAGCCTGCGCCTGGACCAGGACACGCCGGGACAGCTCGGCCTGCTGACCGGCATGCTCGGCGCCGCCGGCATCAACATCGCCGTGCAGTACAGCGACCACCACGGGCACCTGATCCTGGTCGTGGACGACCCCGCCGGTGCACGCGCGATTGCGGACGCCTGGATGCGGGCGCGCGGCGCGCGGTGTTTAGACGGCGCTGGCGATGGTGATCGCCGCCAAGGCACGTCATAACCGATCCCGGAAAAGACGAACGCCGTTACCACGGATGCATCGCCGGCCGCACGGGTGCGATTTTTTCGCCAGCACAGGGCGGCGCCTTGCGTGGCAAGGCGTTCGCGCGGTTGTCCACAGGCTTCTGGACAATCGATCCACATGCATTGTGGACAACGTTGCCATTGCCGCGACGCGTAGGTCGGGGCGGTGGCGGGGCACGTGCGCCTGCAGATCCGCAAGGCGTACCTCGACCGCACCGGCGGGCCGACGCCGACGTCGCCGCCGCGCGCCCTTCACTGGCCCGGCTACGCGCCGCGCGCTACCCTTTGCGCCCCTCTTTTTTTCGACGTCGCCGCCGGCGGCGCGCGCCCGCCATGACCACCCCCGCGCAACGCGACTTCACCCTGGATCCCGCCGACACCGAGCGCCTGGCCAACCTGGCCGGCCCGTTCGATGCGCACCTGCGGCAGATCGAACTGCGCCTGGGCGTGGAGATCTCCAACCGCGGCAACGTGTACCGGGTGACCGGGCCGGAGCCGGCGGCGGCGGCGGCCGAGCGGCTGCTGCAGGCGCTGTACGCCGAGGCCGACCACGTCGCCTTCGACGACCAGGAAATCCACCTGCGGCTCAACCAGTCCAATGTCGACCAGGTGACGCAGCGCGCGTACCAGCCGCAGGACGTGGCGATCAAGGTCAGGCGCGGCACGGTGCGCGGCCGCGGCGCCAACCAGGCCAAGTACCTGCACCAGATCGCCACCCACGACATCAACTTCGGCATCGGCCCGGCCGGCACCGGCAAGACCTTCCTGGCCGTGGCCAGCGCGGTGGAAGCGCTGAACGAATCGCGGGTGCAGCGTCTGATCCTGGTGCGCCCGGCGGTGGAGGCCGGCGAGAAGCTGGGCTTTTTGCCCGGCGACCTCACCCAGAAGGTCGATCCCTATCTGCGCCCGCTGTACGACGCGCTGTACGAGATGCTGGGCGTGGAGAAGGTGGTCAAGCTGCTGGAGAAGAACGTCATCGAGATCGCGCCGCTGGCGTACATGCGCGGACGCACCCTCAACGACGCCTACGTGATCCTGGACGAAGCGCAGAACACCACCATCGAGCAGATGAAGATGTTCCTGACCCGCCTCGGCTTCGGCAGCACCGCGGTGGTTACCGGCGACCTGACCCAGATCGACCTGCCCAAGCACGTCAAGTCCGGCCTGCGCGATGCCGTCGAGGTGCTGCACGAGGTGGACGGAGTCAGCTTCACCTTCTTCGAGGCGCGCGACGTGGTCCGGCATCCGCTGGTGGCGCGCATCGTCAACGCCTACGAGAAGCGCGACGTGGTCGACCGCGCCAGCGGCCCGTCCGCATGATCCGGCCCTGGCCCGGCCTGCTGGCAGCGCTGCTTTGCGTGGCCGGCGGCGCCAACGGCCAGCCGCAGGATCCGCCGCCAGCGCAGGACCCGGCGCCGCAGCGCGTCGCCCTGGCGCAATCGCTGACCCCGCCGTGCCTGTCGATCGTGCAGGACGCGGCCAGCATCGGGCTGCCGCGCGACGTCCTCGAGCGCGCCGCGGCGATCGCCCGTACCTCGCCAACCGCGCCGCGCGACGACGAGGCGCAACGCCTGGCCTGGATCGCCGGCACCCGCGCGCAAGCGCTGCTCGATGCGGCCGAAACCGCCGGTGCGACGCGCGACCGCTTCGGCTGCAACGCGCTGGCCTACGCAAAGGTGCCAGCGGACAGCCTCTACCTCGTCGGCCAACTGCTCGAACACGGCCAGGCCGCGGTGTGGCTGCCCTCGTCGGGGCGCTTCGCCGCCACGGTGGACATCCGGCGCGACAATCAGCAATGCCAGCGAGGCCCGATGGGCAGCCTGGCCTACCGCGTCGACGACGAAAAGACCCCGCTGCTGTTCCTGGTCGCATGCGTGACTTGAGCCTGCTGCTGCGCGCCTGTCGCGGCACTCCGTAGCGACCGCACGCACCACGCGGCAGTGACCGACGTACACTGCGATGCTGCTGCCGTGCACGGGGAGGTGCCATGTTCCAGCGATCGTCGTCGTTCGCCTGTCTGCTCTGGCCGATCCTGGCCACTTGCGCCGCGCCAGCGGCTGCCGCCACGGCCGCGCCGCCAGCAGCAACGCCCGCGCGGCCCTTCGTCGAAACCAGCTACGTGGTCGCTCCCGGCACCGTGGGCGACTTCAGCCTGCGCAGCAGCAAGTACGACCCGGCCGCCAAGGCCGCCGGTGCCGGCTTCCTCTACGTGCTGAAAGACCATCCGGAACTGACCATCAACGTGTTCGTCTATCCCGCCGGACAAAAGGAATCGGCGCGGGCCATCGCCGACGGCATGGCGGGCTTCCGTGCCGATCTGGCCGCAGCGGTCTCCGGCGGCACCTACGCGGAACTGCACGAACTGGGCGCGCAACGATTCGAGCTGGGCATCGTCGTCGAACCGGCGCCGAAGGCCGCCAGCGCCCTGGACAAGGCGCTGGTCGCGGCGATCGCCGAGGCCCAACGTGTGCCCGGAGAAAAGCTGCGGATGGAACTGCGCCTCGACCCGGAGGATGCACCGGCCCGCTCCAACGGCTATCTGTTCTACAAACAGCTCTACTACTTCAAGGTGCGCGTGTCGGCCGCTGCGCAGGACATCGGACCGGATGCCTTCGACACCCTCGCCGACCAGGCGGCGCGCGCGCTCGTGCCCGCCATCCAGGTGAGCAATGTCGGCGGCTGCGCGACACCGACCATCCAGATCGACCCGAACGGCAAGCCGGAACAGGCGGCACTGCAGCTCGTCCGCCAGAGCACCCTCTACCAGGGCTTCAACTGCAGCAAATCCGCCGCAGACGCTGGCATCGACCGCGCGGCAGGCAATGCCGCCGTGATCGAGATCGCCTACGACGCCGGCGACTGGGCGTCGCCCTGAGCGCGCGTTAGCGCGATACTGTGGCTCCCACCGCAGCACCCGGCCGTTCCGCCATGACCAAAGGTCCCGTCCGCCTCGATGTCGGCGTCAGCTACGCCCTGCCCCGCGCCGGGCTGCCGGCGGCGCCGAGCTTCCGCAAGTGGGTCGCCGCGGCACTGAAGGGCCGTATCCGCGAGGCCGACCTGGCGATCCGTCTGGTCGACGACCGCGAAGGCCGCGCCCTCAACCAGCACTACCGCGGCAAGGACTACGCCACCAACGTGCTCAGCTTCCCGGCCGAACTGCCCGAGGGGTTGCCGAAGGGCGTCAAGCTGCCGCTACTCGGCGATCTGGTGATCTGCGCACCGGTGGTGGCGCGCGAGGCCGCCGAACAGGACAAGCCGCTCAACGCGCACTACGCGCACCTGACCGTGCACGGCGTGCTGCACCTGCTCGGCTGGGACCACGAGGACGACAAGGAAGCCGAGGCGATGGAGCAACTGGAGCGCGAGATCCTGGCCGACCTCGGCGTCTCCGACCCCTACGCCGGCGAGCGTTGATCCGAGATCCCACACCCGCTGTCGCGACCGACCCTCACCCCAACCCCTCTCCCGGGGGGAGAGGGGCTTAATGTGTTCCCCACCACCCCGCGCTGGTCAAGCGCGGGCGCCGGCGGTAACGTGGCCGCGCGGCGATCGCCGCAGCCCCGCTTTTCTTCGAGGTTCCGTGCGTTGATTCGTCCCTCGCTCGTCCTGCTCGCGCTCGCCTGCGCCGTCCCCGCTGCCGTCGCAGCGCCTGCCGCGCCGCCCACTGCAACGCCTGCCGCCACCGCGACCGCCGATCCGGCCATCGACCTGCCGGCGCTGCTGGAATGCCGCCAGCGCGTGGCCGACTTCACCGCACTGGCGCCGCTGCTGGCCGATCCGCTGAAGGCGGTCGCGCACGGCTGGCGGCCGCTGCCGCAGTCCAACCTGTTCATGACCGAGTACGCGCTGACCCGGCCGATCCAGGTGTTCGGCTACAGCAGCGAGCGCATCGCCTTCTCCGGCGCCAGCGTGATGGCGATCCTGGACCTGCCCGACCCGCGGCCGCTGGCCAAGCGCCTGAATCTGGAAGCGGCGGTGGACACACCGGAGAAGGCCATGTTCGGCCGCGAAGTGCTCAGCCGCGACGTCCACGATCCCAAGACCGGCGAGCCGATGATCGAGTCGATCATCCTCAGCGTGTCCACGGTGAAATCGCATCCCGGCAAGACCCTGGCCGGCTGCAGCTACAGCCTGGACCTGCCCGAGGAGACGGGCGCGGCACCGGCACCGGACGCGCTGCACACGCCGGCCAAGGGCGGCTGAACCCGCGCCGGCGGGCCGCCGGTACCGGCCGCCGACGTCGCGATGCTGTCGCGAGCGCCCTGCTAGACTTGCGGCTACCGCCCGTTCGACCGGGCGCCTACCCACAGAACATGTCAGAAGACGGACCGAGTAGTACCTCCCCGGAATCCCACGAAAAACGTCGCGGCTGGCTGGAACGCCTGACCTCGGTGTTCTCCGGCGACCCGCACACCCGCGACGATCTGGTCGAGGTGCTGCGCGACGCGCAGCACGATGGCCTGATCGCCGCCGACACGCTGCGCATGATGGAGGGCGCGCTGTCGGTCTCCGAACTCACCGTCGGCGACGTGATGGTCTCGCGCGCGCAGATGGTGTCGCTGCCGGTGGAGTCGCGCTTCCTCGACCTGATGAAGCAGGTGGTCGAATCCGGCCACTCGCGCTTCCCGGTGCATGGCGAGAACAAGGACGACATCCTCGGCATCCTGCTGGCCAAGGATCTGCTGCGCGGCGTGGTCGCCGACCACGGTCCCGGCACAGTGCGCGAACTGCTGCGCCCGGCGGTGCTGATTCCCGAGTCGAAGAAGCTCAACGTGCTGCTCAAGGAGTTCCGGCTCTCGCGCAACCACATGGCGATCGTGGTCGACGAGTACGGCGGCGTGGCCGGGCTGGTGACCATCGAGGACGTGCTGGAGCAGATCGTCGGCGACATCGACGACGAGCACGACGATGCCGAGGACGAGGCCTCGCTGATCGCCGCGCAGGCCGACGGCCAGTACGTGGTGGATGCGCTGACCCCGATCGAGGATTTCAACGAGCGCTTCGGCGCCGACTTCCCGGACGACGACTACGACACCGTCGGCGGGCTGGTCACCGAGGCGATCGGCCACCTGCCCGAGACCGGCGAGGAACTGACCCTGGGCCGATTCGCGTTCCGTGTGGCGAAGGCCGACGCGCGCCGGGTGCAGGCGTTCCACGTCACCATCCTGCCGCCTCCCGCGCAGGACGGCGCTTGAGCACGCACCGCGTGCCGCGCATGCGCGCGGCCTGCTGGCTGGGAATGCTGCTGGCCCTGTGGACCGGGTTGGCCTTTGCGCAGACCGCGCCTGCGGATCCGGCGGCACCGCCGCCGCTGGCCGCAGCGGCGCCCGCAGCGCCCGACGCGGCTGCGAACAGCGCCGCCAGCGTCAGCAGCGACCCCGCACCGCGCATCGGCGTGGCGACGATGCAGCCCGGCGAAGTGTTCTTCGAGCGCTTCGGCCATGACGCCATCGTGGTGCTCGACCCGCGCACGGGCCAGGCCACCTCGTACAACTTCGGTTTTTTCGACCCCAGCGAACCGGGCTTCGTCGGCCGCTTCGCCGCCGGCGACATGCGCTACTACCTGGTCGCCCTGCCACTGCAGGAGGACCTGGAGCAATACCGCGAAGCCGGCCGCGGCGTCGACATCCAGTGGCTGGACCTGGCCCCGGCGCAGGCGCGTGCGCTGCAGCAGGCGCTGGCCTGGCGTGCGCGCCCGGAGAACGCGCGCTACCGCTACGACTACTACACCGCCAACTGCGCCACGATGGTCCGCGACGCGCTGGACCGGGCCATGGGCGGCGCGCTGCACGCGCAGCTGTCCGGCCGCTCGCGCGGCAATACCTACCGCAGCGAATCGGTGCGCCTGGCCTCGCCGGCACCGTGGATGTGGCTGGGCTTCGACCTGGGCCTGGGCCCGTACGCCGACAAGCCGCTGTCGCGCTGGGAAGAGGCGTTCGTGCCGATGCGCCTGGCCGAGAGCCTGAGCGAGGTGCGCAACAGCGAAGGCCGCCCGCTGGTGCAGGCGCGCCAGCAGTTGCTGCCGCAGCGGCTGCCGCCGGAACCGCCGGAACAGCTGCGGCACTGGTGGCCGTGGCTGCTGGTGGGGCTGGTCGCGGCGGCGGGGGTGCTGGCGCTGGGCCGCCGCCAGCGCTGGCTGGCCGCGCTGGCGCTGCCGTTCTGGCTGCTGTGCGCGCTCGGCGGCGCGGTCCTGCTGTACCTGTGGGGCTTCAGCGAGCATCGTGCCGCCTGGGGCAACCGCAACCTGCTGCTGCTGGATCCGCTGTGCCTGCCGCTGCTGTTCGGCGGCATGGCCGTGCTGCGCGGGCGCCGGCCCGGACGCTGGTTCGACGTGCTGCTGTGGCTGGTGGTGGCGCTGGCCGGCGCCGCGCTGCTGATCCACTGGCTGTCGATGCTGCAGCCGCAGTTCAACCTGCAATGGATCGCGCTGCTGCTGCCCGTGCACGCGGCGCTGGCCTGGGCGCTCACCCGCCCTCGCCCGCAGCCCTGATACCGTCGCGCCACTCGCCACGCGCGCCTCCGCCGAACCCACTCCCGCCATGGCCTCCGCGACCGCCAATCCCGCCTGTGTCATCAACTGCGTGCACTACGACGGCCACGGCCGTCGCCACGACATCGCCCTGGAGCAGATCAGCGACGTGCTGGCCGGCCACGACGACGGCTTCGTCTGGGTCGGCATGTACGAACCCGGCGACGCGGTGCTGCAGCAGCTCAAGGAGGAGTTCCAGCTGCACGAACTGGCGATCGAGGACACCCGCAAGGCGCACCAGCGGCCGAAGGTCGAGGCCTTCGGCAACTCGCTGTTCCTGGCGGTGCACACCGCGCAGGTGATCGACGAACGCATCGTCTACGGCGAGACCCACGCCTTCCTCGGCGCGCGCTTCCTGCTGACCGTACGCCACGGCGCCTCGCTGCCCTACGCGCCGGTGCGCGAGCGGCTGGAACGCGAGGCCTCGCTGATGAAACTCGGCCCGTCCTACGCGCTGTACGCGGTGCTGGACTATGTGGTGGACAACTACCAGCCGATCCTCGATGCCTTCCGGCAGAGCCTGGAACGGCTGGAGGCCGACATCTTCGCCGAGTCGTACCGCCGCGACACCGCGATCCGCCTGTACGAACTCAAGCGCGAACTCAACCAGATGCGCCTGGCGGTAGCGCCGCTGCAGGACGTGCTGGCGCACCTCAAGCGCCACCCCGGCCCGCTGATCGCCGAGGAAGTGCGCCTGTACGTGCGCGACGTGCTCGACCATGCGGTGCGCACCAACGACGCCATCGACACCCTGCGCGAGATGCTGGGCACCGCGCTGAGCGTGAACCTGTCGCTGGTCACCCTGGCCCAGGGCGAGACGGTCAAGCGCCTCGGCGCCTGGGCCGCCCTGCTCGCCGCCCCGACCCTGATCACCAGCTGGTACGGCATGAACTTCAAGCAAATGCCGGAACTGGAATGGCCCTGGGCCTACCCGCTGATGGTCGGCGGCGTCGCCGCGGTGTGCGTGGCGCTGTATGTGGCGTTCAAGCGGGCGAGGTGGTTGTGAGCCGCCGCGTCGCGGCGGCGGGAATGGGGAAACGGGAATCGGGAATAGACAGCGCGCCGCAGGCATGAGGTAACGCTGCATCGTTAGGCATGCAGCAATCATCCGTGACAGACGGCGCCATCAGGCGCCGCCGCTTTTCCCATTCCCAATTTTCCATTCCCGATTCCCAACTCAAGCCACATACACCGACTTGATATTCATGAACTCATGGATGCCATGCTCGGCCAGTTCGCGGCCGAAGCCGGAGCGCTTGATGCCGCCGAACGGGAGGCGCACGTCGCTCTTGACGATGGCGTTGACGAAGGCGGCGCCACATTGCAGCTGGCAGGCCACGCGCTCGCCGCGGGCGCGGTCACGGGTCCAGACGCTGCCGCCCAGGCCGAAGGTGGTGTCGTTGGCCACGCGCACGGCTTCGGCTTCGTCGGCCACGCGCAGGATCGCCGCGACCGGGCCGAACAGTTCTTCGTCGTAGGCCGGCATGCCCGGCGTCACGCGGTCGAGGATCGACGCCGGATAGCCGGCGTGGCTGCCGCGCTCGGGTTCGCAACCGAGCAATGGCTTTGCCCCCTTGGCGATGCTGGCCTGCACCTGCTTGTGCAGTTCGTCGCGCAGGTCCTGGCGCGCCATCGGCGCCAGCGTGGTCGCCTCGTCCTGCGGGTCGCCGAGGCGACGCTCGGCCGCGGCGGCGACGAAGCGACGCACGAATTCGTCGGCGATCGCCTCCACCACCAAAAAACGCTTGGCCGCGATGCAGGTCTGCCCGGCGTTGTCGAAGCGCGACTTCACCGCCGCGGCCACGGCGGCGTCCAGGTCGGCGTCGTCCAGCACCACGAAGGCGTCGCTGCCGCCCAGCTCCATCACGCACTTCTTCAGCTGCCCACCGGCATTGGCGGCGATGGAGCGGCCGGCGCGCTCGCTGCCGGTCAGGGTGACCGCGGCCACGCGCGCATCGCGCAACACCTCGGCGGCCTGGTCGTTGTCGATGTGCAGCACGTCGAACACCCCGTCCGGCACGCCGGCGTCGGCCAGCACCTTGCGGATCGCGTCGGCGCAGCGCGGCACGTTGCTGGCGTGCTTGAGCAGGGCGACGTTGCCGGCCATCAGCGCCGGCGCCAGGAAGCGGAACACCTGCCAGATCGGGAAGTTCCACGGCATCACCGCCAGCACGCAGCCCAGCGGCTCGTAGCGCACGTAGCTGCGCTGCGCATCGGTGGCCACCGCCTGCTCGCGCAGGTAGTCCGCCGAATGCTCGGCGTAGTAGTCGCAGGCGGCGGCGCACTTGTCGAGTTCGGCCAGCGCCTCCTTGCGCAGCTTGCCCATTTCCGCGGTCATCACCCGCTGGATCGCGTCGCGCTGTTCGCGCAACTGCGCACCGACCTTGCGCAGCAGCGCGCCGCGCTGCTCCAGCGGCGTCGCCGCCCAGCCCGGGAACGCCTGCGCCGCAGCGGCCAGGCGCTGTTCGACGGCGGCGGCATCCATCAGCTCAAGACTGTATTCGACCTGGCCATTGGCCGGATTGACGGTGTCGTAAGGCATCGCGCGGACTCCTGGAAAAGTGTGCGGCCAGCCTAGCGCCGTGGACGTTGCGGCGACGTGGCGATGCCATACAGCGCGATGGCTCACAGTGTTCCGCGTGGCCTGTGTGAGTCGACTGTCATGCAGCAGCCAGGAGCGACGCGCCGTGCTTTCCGATGGCGCAATGCGTCGGGACTGAAGTCCCTCCCACAGTGCACCAGGCAAGCTCGGCGCAAGATCCCGTGGGAGCGGCTTAAGCCGCGACAGGCCTTACCGGCAATGCGTGTCGCGGCTGACGCCGCTCCACGGAAAAGCAGCGCACATCATCCCCCGTGCTGTTGCGCCAACTGCATGTCGCGCTGGCGGCGCTTTTCGCTGCGCGCCATCAGCCACCAGCCGACGACGGCGGCGATCGACACCGCCAGCACCATCAGCGTGGCCAGTGCGTTGATCTTGGGCTTCAGGCCCATGCGCACCGAGGAGAAGACGGTCATCGGCAGCGTGGTCGAATCCGGGCCGGCGACGAAGTTGGCGATCACCACGTCGTCCAGCGACAGGGTGAACGCCAGCAGCCAGCCCGACACCAGCGCCGGGGCGATGATCGGCACGGTGATCAGGAAGAATACCTTGAGCCGGTTGGCGCCCAGGTCCATCGCCGCCTCTTCCAGCGAGCGATCCAGCTCCTGCAGGCGCGAGGACACCACCACGGTGACGAAGGACAGGGTGAAGGTGACATGCGCGGCCCAGATCGCCATCACGCCCTTGGGCGGGATGCCGAGCACGCCGCCCATCGATACCAGCATCATCATGATCGACAGGCCGATGATCACCTCCGGCATCACCAGCGGCGCGGTCACCAGCGCGCCGAACAGGCTCTTGCTGGGGAAGCGGCGGAAGCGGGTCATCGCCATCGCCGCCAGCGTGCCGAGCACCATCGACGCGGTGGCGGTCCAGAACGCCACCTTCAGGCTGATCCACGCCGCCTGCAGGATCTGCCGGTCGCGCAGCAGTTCGCCGTACCACTTGGTGGAGAAGCCGGCCCACACCGTCGCCAGCTTGGAGGCGTTGAACGAATACACCATCAACAGCAGGATCGGCAGGTACAGGAAGGCGAAGCCGGCGCCCAGCACCGTCCAGCGCAATACCCTGCCCATGCCGCCGCGCGCGCCGCTCATGCCTGACCGCCTTCGAGCTGGCGCTGCTGGTAGCGGTTGAAGATCAGGATCGGCACCATCAGCAGCGCCAGCATCGCGATCGCCACCGCCGAAGCGGTCGGCCAGTCGCGGTTGTTGAAGAACTCGCCCCACAGCACCCGGCCGATCATCAGCGTGTCCGGGCCGCCGAGCATCTCCGGGATCACGAACTCGCCCACCGCCGGGATCATCACCAGCATGCAGCCGGCGACGATGCCCGGCCGCGACAGCGGCAGGGTCACGGTCAGGAACGCCTTCCACGGCGGCGCGCCGAGATCGTAGGCGGCCTCGAGCAGGCGCTGGTCGAGCTTGACCAGGGTCGCGTACAGCGGCAGCACCATGAACGGCAGATAGCAGTAGACGATGCCGATGTAGGCGGCGACCGGCGTGTACAGGATATGCAGCGGCGCATCGATCAGGCCCAGCGCCAGCAGCGCCCGGTTGAGCACGCCATTGCTGTCGAGGATGCCGATCCAGGCGTAGACGCGGATCAGGAACGAGGTCCACGACGGCAGCACCACCAGCATCATCGCGATGTTGCGCGCCGACGGCGACAGCCGCGCGATCGCGTAGGCCATCGGGTAACCGATCAGCAGGGTCAGCGCGGTGGAGATGCCGGCGATCTTGATCGAGCCCCAGTAGGCCTCGATGTACTGGTGGTCGCGCAGCAGCGCCAGGTAGTTCTGCAGGGTCAGCTTCAGCGTCAGCACGCCGTCGCGGACTTCGAGCAGTTCGCTGTACGGCGGGCTGCGGATCGCCTGCTCGGCGAAGGAGATGCGCAGCACGATCAGGAACGGGATCGCGAAGAACAGCAGCAGCCACAGGTACGGCGCGGCGATCACCAGCCAGCGCAGCGCCGGCAGCGAGCCCAGGCGCAGGTGCTGCTGCAGGCGCAGCCGTGGCGTCGGTTGCGCTGGCACCGGGACGACGGGCGCGCTCATGCGGTCAGCACCACGCCGTCGTTGTCGTCCCACGACACCCACACCGTGTCGCCCCAGGTCATGCCTTCGCTGTCCCAGCGCTTCTGGTTGGCGAAGTTGGATTGCACGCGGATGCCGCTGGGCAGACGCACGTGGAAGATCGAGTGGCTGCCGAAATAGGCGATGTCCTCGATGGTGCCGCGCGCCTTGTTGTAGGTCTGCTCGGGTTCGCCCTTGGTGATCCAGACCTTTTCCGGACGCACCGCGAACGCCACCTCCTGCCCTTCCACGCCGGTGATGCCGTGGCTGATGTAGATCGGCACCGGGAACTGCGGGCACAACACGGTCACGTGGTCGGGATGGTCCTCGCCGATGCGGCCCTCGAACATGTTCACCGAGCCGATGAACTCGGCGACGAAGCGGCTGTTCGGCGACTCGTAGATGTCGCCCGGCGTGCCGACCTGGCGGATGCGGCCCTGCTCCATCAGCGCGATGCGCGTGGCCATGGTCATCGCCTCCTCCTGGTCGTGGGTGACCATCACGCAGGTCACCCCCGAGGTCTCGATGATCGAGACCAGTTCCAACTGCATCTGCGAGCGCAGCTTCTTGTCCAGCGCGCCCATCGGCTCGTCCAGCAGCAGCAGTTTCGGCCGTTTGGCCAGCGAGCGCGCCAGCGCCACGCGCTGCTGCTGGCCGCCGGAGAGCTGGTGCGGCTTGCGCTTGCCGAGCGTGCCCAGCCGCACCAGCTCCAGCATCTCGCCGACGCGGCTGGCAATGGCGCTGCGCGACAGGCCGTCCTGCTTCAGCCCGAAGGCGATGTTCTGCTCTACGCTCATGTGCGGGAACAGCGCGTAGGACTGGAACATCATGTTGAGCGGGCGCTGGTACGGCGGCAGCCCATCCAGCGGCTGGCCGTCGAGCACGATGCGGCCGCGGCTGGGCTGCTCGAACCCGCCCAGGCAGCGCAGCAGCGTCGACTTGCCGCTGCCGGAGCCGCCGAGCAGCGCGAAGATCTCGCCCTGGCCGATGTCCAGATCGATGTCGTCCAGCGCGACGAACCCGTCGAATTCCTTGCGCAGGCCGGCGATGGACACATAGCCGGCGCCCTTGGCCGGCGGCGGTGCCGGCAGATGGTCGGTTCTCGCTTCGCTCAACGCCATCGCTGATTCCCCGTGAAGCACGCCGTCGTGCGGAGCGCCGCTGCGGCGGCGACCGCGGCGCGGTGAGCCTCAGTGTAGCCGTGGGCGCCGCGTCGGCGATACCGCGGCGGCCACGCCGCGCGGCGGCGCGGGATTCGGGAGTCGGGATTGGGGATTCGCAGAAGCGGCGCGCGCTTACTGCGCCGTGGCTGGCGCTGGCGCGGACGCCGGAGCCTCCGGTGCCGCCCAGCCCAGGCCCAGGCTCTTTTGCAGGGCCACGTAGCGCAGCAGCACCTGGGTATGCGCCTGCAGCGCACTGTCCTGGGCCGAGGCCTGCTGGCGCTGCACGTCCAGCGCATCGATCAGCGACGAGGCGCCGGCGGCATAGCGTTGCTGCAGCAACGCAGCGGAACGATCGGCCGAGGCGGCGGCCTTGTCCGCCGCCAGCGCCTGCTGGCGCGCGGCGCCGAACCGCGCCAGGGCGCCGTTGGCGTCCTGCAGCGCGGCCAGCACCGTGCCCTCATACGCCGCCAGCCGCGCTTCATTGCCGGCGCGGGCCTGCTCGACCTTGGCGCGGGTGCCGCCGAAATCGAAGATCGACCATTGCAGGAACGGCGCCACCACGCTGTTGAGCGCATCGCGACCGAGATCACCCGGCGAGGTCGCGGCCATGCCGATGTTGCCGAGCAGCCGCACTTGCGGGAAATACGCGCTCAGCGCTTCGCCGATCTTCGCCGAGGACGAGGCCAGCTGACGTTCGGCGCGGCGCACGTCCGGGCGCCGGCGGATCAGCGCGCCGGCATCGTCCACCGGCACCGTCGCCGGCAGCGTCGGCAACGGCCGGTCGGCGGCCAGTTCGGCATCGAGCGCGCCGGGCTCGCGGCCGATCAGCAGCGCCAACTGGTCCAGCGCCACCTGCGCCTGCGCCTGCAGGTCCGGGAGTACCGCTTCCTGTTGCTGCAGTTGCGCCTGCGCGCGTTCCACCTGCAGGTCGGCGTCGGCGCCGCGCTCGCGGCGCTGCCGGGTCAACTGCAGGGTCTGCCGGGCAGCCTCCAGGTTGCGCTGGGCCACGGCCATGCGCGCACGCGTGCTGCGGTAGCCCAGGTAGGCCTGCCCCACTTCGGCGGCGATCTGCACCTGGGTGTCGGCGAGGTCGGCCTCGTCGGCCTGGGCATCGGCCAGTGCGCCCTCGCTGGCGCGGCGGCGGCGGCCGAAGAAATCCAGTTCCCAGCTGGCATCGATGCCGACGCTGTAGAGCTGCGCGCGCGGATCGATCTCCACCGGCTGGCCGGTGCCGGCGGCGATGCTGCCCAGGCGGTCGGTCAGCGCATCCGGCGCGCGCGCGTTGAGATAGGCGGCCGTCGCCCCGACGCTGGGCAACTGCTCGGCGTGGCGCTGGTCGACCAGCGCGCGCGAGGCGCGCAGGCGCGCCTGCGCCACCCGCAGGTTGGGGCTGTGCTGCAGGGCCTGCTCGACCAGCATGGTCAATTGCGGATCCTGCAGGGTGTCCCACCAGCGCTGCGGCGGCGGTGCCGGCACCACGCCGGCGGCCGCGGCCGTGGCATCGGCGCGGTGCAGCCGCGGCTGCGCCAGCGCCGCCTCGGCCACCGGCGGCGGCTTCACGTAGTCCGGGCCGAGCATGCAGGCCGACAGCAGCGAGGGCAGCGCGGCGGCGACGAGAACGCGGGAGAAACGCAGGGCCATGGAATCCTCAATGCATCGCGAGCGGAGCGCCGCCCTTGGGCAGCGGCTTGAGCAGGAACGCCAGCGGGATCGTGCACACCACGATCACCCCGAAGATCCAGAACAGATCGTTGTAGGTCATCACCAGGGCCTGCTGCTGCACCAGCCGCGCCAATTGCGCCAGCGACTGCATCGCCGCGCCGGCGCCGGACACCGACTGCAGTTGCGCGGCGATGCCATGCAGGTAGTCCTGCGCCAGCGGCGAATTGGCGGTGGTGCCGCTGCCGAGCATCTGCGTATGGAACACCATGCGCCGCTCCTGGAAGGTGGAGATCAGCGCCAGGCCGATCGAGCCGCCCATGTTGCGCGCGGCATTGAACAGGCCCGAGGCGTCGCCGGCCAGGTCCGGCGGCACCGAGGAGATCGCCGCCTGGTTGAGCGACATCATCGCCAGCGCCAGCCCGCAGCCCTGCAGCAGCTGCCCGGCGACGAAATGCATGCCGACCGACTCGGCGGTGAGGTGCATGTTGACGAAGCAGGCCGCGGCGAAGCAGCTCAACCCGCCGAGCACCAGCACGCGCACGTCCACCGTGGTCAGCAGCTTGGGCATCATCGGCATCAGCAGCACCGTGGGGACACCCGACAGCAGCACCACGTAGCCGGACTGCTCGGTGTTGTAGCCGGAGATCACCGCCAGGAACTGCGGAATCATGTACATGACCCCGAACAGGATCATGCCCACCGCCATCACCATCACGAACACCGCGCCGAAACTGCGCTGCAGCAGGATCGACAGGCGGATCACCGGCTGCCGGCTGAGGAACTGCGAGCCCACCAGGGCGATGAAGCCGACCAGCGACACCACGCTCAGCAGCACGATCTCGGTGGATTCGAACCAGCGCTCGCGCTGGCCTTCTTCCAGCACCACGGTCAGCGCGCCCAGTCCGGCGGTCAGGCCGAAGATGCCGAGCCAGTCGGCGTCGAGCAGCCCGCGCAGATACATGCGCTCGTGCGGCAGCCCGAGCAGCAGCAGCGCCACCAGGCCGGCGCAGACCGGCACGTTGAGGAAGAACGCGTAGTGCCAGCTCACGTTCTCGGTGAGCCAGCCGCCCAGCAGCGGCCCGATCACCGGGCCCAGGATCACGGTCATGCCGAACAGCGCCGTGCCCAGGGTCTGCTGCGCCGGCGGCAGGCGCGTGGCGACGATGGTCAGCGCGGTGGGGATCAGCGCGCCGCCGGCGAAGCCCTGGCCGACCCGGCCGAGGATCATCATGGTCAGGCTGCTGGACAGCCCGCACACCACCGAGAAAAACGTGAAAAGCAGCGCGCAGATCAGCAGGAAGTTGCGCAGCCCCAGGGTGCGCACGAACCAGCCGGTCAGCGGGATCATCACGATCTCGGCGACCAGGTAGGAGGTCGAGATCCAGGTGCCTTCGGTGCCGCTGGCGCCGACCTCGCCCTGGATGGTCGGCAGTGCGGCGTTGACGATGGAGATGTCCAGCGTCGCCATGAACGAACCGATGGTGCCGGCGGCCACCGCCAGCCAGGCCCCGGTGTCGGCCTTGCCCGGCGCCTGCGTGCCAGCCGCCGCGGCCGCTTCGCTCACGGGGTGCGCCCGCGCGGGGCGACCGCATCCTGGCCCTGCGCGTCCTCTTCCTCCACGCGCTCCTTGGCATCCTTGGCGCTGCGCGTATCGACGGTCACCGTCACCGACATGCCCGGCACCAGCACCTTGCGCGCCTCGGCGCCGGCCTTGAGGCGGATGCGCACCGGCACCCGCTGCACCACCTTGGTGAAGTTGCCGGTGGCGTTCTCCGGCGGCAGCAGCGCGAACTGCGACCCGGTGCCCGGGGCGATGCTCTCGACCACGCCGTCCAGTTCCACCCCGGACAGCGCATCGACCTCGATCCGCGCCGGCTGCCCCGGCCGCATCAGCCCGACCTGGGTTTCCTTGAAGTTGGCGCTCAGGTACAGCGCGTCCACCGGCACCACGCTCATCAACCGGGTGCCGGCCGCGACGAACTGGCCGACCTGCACGGTCTTGTCGCCGATGCGGCCGGCGATGCGCGCGGTCAGGCGGGTGTCCTCCACCGCCACTTCCGCCTGCGCGGCGTCGGCCTGCGCCTGCACCAGTCCAGCACGGGCCTGGTCGAGCTTGGCGCTGGTGCCCTGCACCTGGCTCTCCGCAGCGACGACCTGGGCCTTGGCCGCGTCGAACTGCGCCTGCGCGCGATCGCGGTCGTGGAGGATGCTTTCGTAATGTTCGTGGGTGTCGGCGCCGGAGGCGGCCAACGGCCCGAAGCGCTTGGCCTCGCCCTGGGCGAAGCGCAGGCTGGCGGCGGCGGCAGTGACCTGGGTGCGCGCCTGCAGCAGGCTGGCGCGCTGCGCCTGCAGCCCGGCCTCGGCGGCGGCGATGTCGGCCTGGCGCACCGCGATCGCCGCCTGCGCCTGCTCCAGGGTGGCGCGGTAGGTGCGCGGGTCGATCTCCAGCAGCGGCTGCCCAGCGGTCACGCTCTGGTTGTCGCGCACATACACCGCGGTCACGTAGCCGTTGACCCGCGGCGCCACCGCCACCGTATCGGCCTGCAGATAGGCGTTGTTGGTTTCCTGCAGGTAGCGGCCGGTGGTGAGGTAATAGATCAGCCACACCACCAGGCCGATCACCACCAGCAGGCCGATCAGCAGCAGGGTCCATTTGACCTTGGGGTTCTTCAGCGGCGACGGCGTGTCGGACTTGCCGTCGTCGGCTTGGCCCTTGCCGTCCCGGGGCGAGCCGGACTGGCCCTGGCCGGCGTGGGCATCGCGCGCGGCGGCCTGCCGCGGCGCCTGTGAGGAGTCTGGGTCGTGGTTGCTCAAGTCGCTGATTCCTGGGGAGAGGAAGAACGTCGCCGGGTCGGAACGGCGACGCCACCAAACGGTAGCGTACGCCAGCCGGCGCATTATTTGTACCGGTGAGTACAGAGTGTGTGAGCGCGACCTGGCGGTGGCGGTGGCGCTGCGGCGTCGCCGCGATGGCGGACGCTATGCGGCGCCCGACCCGGCCGCTTGGATCGAGGGAGCGATGTCCCCCGGTCTCTCATCCCGATGGGGGAGCGATGTGTCGGGGCGCCCTTCGGCCGCGCGACGGGGCGCGATCGGGAAGGCCCGTCGCGGCTGAAGCCGCTCCTGCGGGAAAAGGTGTGGCCCGCTCCGATCAAACGGGAGAGCTTGCCGGCGCGATACCTGCGTGGACCGGCAAAGAGGGAAGAGCGGCTTCAGCCGCGACGGGCGAAGACGCGATGCGTCCCAGGCAGCATCGCGTCGGGACTGAAGTCCCTCCCACAACAGCCGCTTACGCTCCCCCTGGTCGCTCGGGCAAGCGCAGCGCCATAGCGGTCCGGGTCAACCCGCAAAGCCTTACCCGGACCGCAACGCCACCGGCTCAACGGCCGGTCTTGATCTCCGTCCACAGGCGGGTGTACAGCTTGTCCACCTCGGGCGGGTTGATCGAATAGGTGAACATCTTCGCGGCCACGTCCGGCGGCGGATAGATGGTGGGATCGTTGCGGATCGCCGCGTCCACCAGCGGGGTCGCCTGCGGCACCGGATTGGCGTAGTGGATGAAGTCGGTATTGGCCGCGGCCACCTTGGGCGTCAGCAGGTAGTTGATGAACGCGTAGGCGTTCTCCGGATGCTTGGCGTCCTTGGGGATGGCCAGCATGTCGAACCACTGCGGCGCGCCTTCCTTGGGGATCGAATAGGCCACGTGCACGCCGTTCTTGGCTTCCTCGGCACGGTCGCGGGCCTGGATGATGTCGCCGGACCAGCCCACCGCCAGGCAGGTGCTGCCGTTGGCCAGCGAGGTCACGTACTGCGAGGAGTGGAAGTTCTGCACGTAGGGGCGGATGCGCTTGATCAGCGCCGCGGCCTGCTCGATCTTGGCCGGGTCGGTGGTGTGCGGATCCTCCCCAAGGTAGTGCAACGCGATCGGGATCAGGTCCGAGGGCGTGTCCAGCAGGGTCACGCCGCAGTCCTTGAGCTTGGCCAGGTTCTCCGGCTTGAACACCAGGTCCCAGCTGTTGGCGATGTCAGTGCTGCCGAACGCGGCCTTGACCTTGTCGACGTTGTAGCCGATGCCGGTGGTGCCGACCATGTACGGCACGCCGTACTTGTTGCCCGGATCCTGCTGCGCGATGCGCTGCATGATCTGCGGATCGAGATTGGCCAGGTTGGGGATCTTGCTCTTGTCCAGCGGCAGGAACACGCCGGCCTGGATCTGCCGGCCGAAGAAGTTCAGCGTCGGCACCACCACGTCGTAGCCGCTGCCGCCGGCCAGCAGCTTGGTCTCCACCATCTCGTCGCTGTCGAAGACGTCGTAGGTGACCTTGATCCCGCTCTGCTTCTCGAAGTCGGGAATCGTGTTCTCGGCGATGTAGTCCGAGTAGTTGTACACGTTGAGCACCTTCGCCTCGCCCTGCCCCGCCTTGTCCGCGTCGCCGCCGGAGCCGCCGCAGCCGGCGAGCAGCGCCGTGGCCAGGGAAAGAGTGAGCAGTCGCAGCTTCATCGCAGGTCTCCGCGGGTCCGTGGGGGCAGGAATGGAAGGATCGGCGGCGCGCGCCGGATCCGGGATCGGGGCTCCAGACTACCCAGCGCCGGGCTATTTGCCCAGCGCCTGGGCCGTATCCTCCAGCGCCAGCCAGGCCTTGTCGAACAGTTCGTCGACCTGGGCGCGGCTGAGGATCAGCGGCGGCGACAGCAGCATCGCGTCGTTGGTGGCGCGCAGGATCAGGCCGCGGCGCAGCGCATTGTCGCGGCACAATGCGCCGACCTTGCCGCGCTCGGGGAAGTACTGCCGCCGCGGCTTGTCCGGCACAAGTTCCAGCGCGCCGATCATGCCGACGATGCGCGCCTCGCCCACCAGCCGGTGCTCGCCCAGCTCGGCCCAGCGTTGCGCCAGGTACGGCGCGATCTCGCCGCGCGCGCGTTCGACGATGCCCTCGTCCTGCAGCAGGCGCAGGTTCTCCAGCGCCACCGCCGCGCACACCGGGTGCCCGGAATAGGTGCAGCCATGCGCCAACTCGCCGCCCTGCTCCTTCAGCACCGTGGCCACGCGCGTGCCGAACATGGCCGCGCCGAGCGGGATGTAGCCGGAGGTGATGCCCTTGGCGATGGTCATCACGTCCGGCTGGAAGCCGAAGTGTTGCGACCCGAACCATTCGCCGGTGCGGCCGAAGCCGCAGATCACCTCATCGGCGACCAGCAGCACGTCGTAGCGGCGGCAGATGCGCTCGATCTCCGGCCAGTAGCTGCGCGGCGGGATGTACACGCCGATCGCGCCCATGATCGGCTCGCCGATGAACGCGGCCACCCGCTCCGGTCCCAGCTCCAGGATCTTGTCCTCCAGTCGCCGCGCGGCGAGCAGCCCGTATTCCTCCGGATCCATGTCGCCGCCGTCGCCGAACCAGTACGGCGGATCGATGTGGTGGATGTCCGGGATCGGCAGGCCGCCCTGGCGATGCATGCCCTTCATCCCGCCGAGGCTGGCGCCGGCCATGGTGGTGCCGTGGTAGCCGTCGTGGCGGCCGATGAAGATCGTCTTCTGCGGCCGGTCCTGCACGGCCCAGAAGTGCCGCACCAGGCGCAGGATGGTGTCGTTGGCCTCGGAGCCGGAGTTGGTGAAGAAGGCATGGTCGAGGTCGCCCGGCGCCAGTTCGGCGAGCTTGGCGGCCAGGCGGATGGTGGGTTCGGTGGTGCACTGGAAGAAGCTGTTGTAGTACGCCAGCTGTTCCATCTGCCGCGCGGCGGCCTGGCCGAGTTCCTTGCGCCCGTAGCCGACGTTGACGCACCACAGGCCGGCGAAGGCGTCCAGCAACTGGTTGCCGTCGGCGTCCCAGACGTAGGCGCCATCGCCGCGGGTGAGGATGCGGGTGCCTTTCTGCGCCAGGGCGCCGTTGTCGTTGAACGGGTGCAGGTGGTGCGCGGCATCCAGGTCCTGCAGGGCGCGCGTGTCGATCCGGTCCATGTCCACTCCAATGTCGATACCAAGGCCGCCGCCGCGACCAGGCTTTGCTGTTGCTGTTGCTGTTGCTGTTGCTGTTGCTGTTGTTCTTGCCCTTGCTGTTGCTTTTGCCCTTGCCTTACCGGGTTCCCTTCCGAAGCGGCGGCCGTGCCGGGGAAAAACCCCGAAGGGGCGGCGCACATGGATGTGCGCCGTTCGCGGCAGGGGCAGGATGCCCCTTCCGCGAATCCCCGGCATGGACGCGGACCCGGAGCGCGTTAGCGCGGAGGGCGCGAGGCAGGGTGTGCTTTCTTTTGGTTACTTTTCTTTGCACAAGCAAAGAAAGGTAACTCGCCGCAACTTGGTCGTTGTAATCTTTGCTTCGCGCACGAGGCTGCGACCGCTGGACAACTGGTGCACCTTATCGAGCTCAGA
>NZ_NQYT01000064.1:0-27794 GCF_009192935.1 Xanthomonas sp. LMG 12461 | reverse complement strand
TTTGGCGTAGATCCAGTTCCAGACTTTGCGATGCGAGCTCACGCTCTTGGGCGGACTCTGGATACCGTTCGGACACACAAGGGCCAGCATGTGGAGGGCGGAGCCGATCTGCGATGCAAGCTCGAAGCTTTAGGAGCGACTGGACCTCCCGCACCTCCTCCGATGATCAGTCGGAAGACATGACGCCTGTTTAGGGGCGACATGTCCAGATACAAGGAGCGGCTTGAACCGCTCCTCCCCAAGGCCTTCGCCGCTGCTGGAGGTGCACTTCAGTCGCGACAGGGCCTTCCGGAGAAAAGCGTCGCGACGGCGGTGTCTCTGACAGCCAGGCGCCGGGTCAGCGCGCCTCGCGCAGCCAGCGCGCCACCTGCGGCGCGAAGTAGGTCAGCACGCCGTCGGCGCCGGCGCGCTTGAACGCCATCAGCGACTCCAGCACGCAGGCGCGCTCGTCCAGCCAGCCGTTGCCGATCGCTGCCTTGAGCATCGCGTACTCGCCGCTGACCTGGTAGGCGAAGGTCGGCACGCGGAATTCGTCCTTCACCCGCCGCACCACGTCCAGGTAGGGCATGCCGGGCTTGACCATCACCATGTCCGCACCTTCTTCCAGGTCCAGCGCGATCTCGCGCAGGGCCTCGTCGCCGTTGGCCGGATCCATCTGATAGGTGGTCTTGTCGGCCTTGCCGAGGTTGCCGGCGCTGCCCACCGCCTCGCGGAACGGCCCGTAGAAGGCCGAGGCGTACTTGGCCGAGTAGGCCATGATGCGCACGTGCAGGTGCTCGTCGGCATCCAGCGCGCGGCGGATCGCGCCGATGCGGCCGTCCATCATGTCCGACGGCGAGACGATGTCCACGCCGGCCTGCGCATGCGACAGCGACTGCCGCACCAGCGCCTCGACGGTGATGTCGTTGAGCACGTAGCCGCGGTCGTCGATGATGCCGTCCTGGCCGTGGCTGGTGTACGGATCCAGCGCCACGTCGGTCATCACCCCCAACTCCGGGAAGCGCGTCTTCAGCGCGCGCACCGCGCGTTGCGCCAGGCCGTCCGGGTTCCAGGCCTCGGCAGCGTCCAGCGACTTGCCGGCCGGGTCGATCACCGGGAACAGGTCGATCACCGGGATGCCCAGTTCCAGCGCGGCCTCTGCCTCTTTCAGCAGTTCTTCGATCGACAGCCGCTCCACGCCCGGCATGGACGCGATCGGGGTGCGCCCGGGCACGTCGTGCACGAACACCGGCCAGATCAGGTCGTCGACGGTGAGGGTGTGTTCGCGCATCAGGCGGCGCGAAAAGGCATCGCGGCGCATGCGCCGGGGGCGATAGTGGGGATGGGCCACGTGCAGGCTCCTGGGTGGGCGGATGTTGGGAGGCCGCGCCAGTCGCGCGGCCGATGCCGCCAGGCACCGCAGGCCGCGCCGCCGGCACCGGCGTGAACGCGAGGCGGCCCGCGCGCGGGCGCCGTCGGCTGGGCATGTTACTCGCGCCGGCGCGGCGCGCAGCGTGGAATGCTGCAACACAGCATGCCGGTCGCCCGGCACGCAGGTCAGATCACCCCGCCGCCCAGGCTCAACCGGATCACCCCGACCACGATCACCAGCGCATTGAGCATCAGGCCGGTCTTGGCGCGGCCGCGGTTGGGCGCCGCGGTGAACAGCAGCCCGATCGCGGCGATCAGCGCGCCGACCGCGGCGAACGGGATCAGGAACCAGTTGCCCCAGCCGAGCAGCGGGATGAAGGCCAGGATCATCCACAGCAACGCCACGATGCCCCACAGCAGACTGATCAGGCCCATGCCGGCCTCCGTGCGAATGTGAGCCTGCACCATAGCGCGCGGCGAACGCCAGGCAACCCAACTCTTGGCACGGGGATCACGGCGGCCCTGCGAGGGTGCGACAGCGGCGGGTTCGGCACGATTCACCCGGCCCGCCTATGATCGCGTGAGATCCGAACACGGGGGTAAGGCCATGAACATCCGACCGCTGTTGCCGCTGGCGCTGCTGCTGGCCCTGGCCGGCTGCGCCAGTTCCTCGAAAGTGATGGTCGGCGCGGCGCGCCCGCCGATCGACCCGGCACTGGTGCAGATCTACTCCGCGCCGCCGCCGGGGGCGGTGGATATCGCCCAGCTCGAAGCCTCCAGCGCGGCCGGCTTCGGCACCCAGGGCCAGACCGACGCGGCAGTGGACCGGCTCAAGCGAGACGCGGCCAAGCTCGGCGCCAACGGCGTGGTGCTGATGGGCGTGGGGTCGCAGCGCTCCGGCGGCGGCCTGTCGGTCGGCGCGGGCAGCTACGGCGGCCACGTCGGCGGCGGCCTGGGCATCGGCATCCCCACCACGCAGAAGCGTGCCGCCGGCATGGCGATCTGGGTGCCGCCGGGGGCGCAGGCGCCAGCTGCGCCAGCGGGACGCTGAAACCGCGCCACCGGGCAGGCGTGCAGCGGCGACGTGCTCTGCGCGCCGGCCTGCCTGCATCCAGGCACTGCAACATTGCTACGTTATGGTCCACCCGCTTGAAAGGCGGACGGTCCCGCTTGGCTGCGAACCGCAGGCATTCCGCTCACGTGGGTAGGGAATGCATGAACTGGATCGCCTTCATGCAGCAGAGAACCCTCGTCGTCTTCATCCATGAAGAGAGCCCATGAAGCGCTGGATATGGATTTCCGCTACATGTTTGCTGTCGTTCATGGCACCGCCGCACCGGTCTACAAGACGCTCGTGTGCCGCGACAATGATCCGTTCGTGTTCTGTACCCAAGGTTGCAAGGGTGTCGACAAGAACTGGAGGCCGGTCGATCCGATCAGCGGCACATGGCAAGCGGACCCTGGATACTGCTGGAAGGCGAGTCCGGTCCGCTGCTGCAAGCATGGCTGGCATTGCGGCGCATGGACGCCTACCGCGATCGCCGCGGTGAAGCAATACGAGGACATCTGTCCGGCAGCCGCCAAACAAGGCAACTGGACGGATCCTAGCCGGCGCCCGGAAAGCGTGCCGTACGAGCACTGAGGGCCGTACCGCTGCGCTTTCGCGCAGCGATGCGATGGCCATCACTTGCGCTGCGACGGCACGAAATCCTCGTCCACCGCCGCGGCCAGTTGGTCCGGAGGCAGCAGCCCCTGGTCCAGCAGGAAGTTGTTGAACTTCAGGCGGTCGAACCTGGCGCCCAGCGCCAGTTCGGTGCGCATGCGCAGTTCCAGGATGCGGCTGTAGCCGTAGAAGTAGCTGCCGGCCTGGCCGGGCGCGCGCACCATGTAGCGGTCCAGCTCCTGCCGCGCCATCGCCGGCGACAGGCCGACGTCGTTCTCCAGCACCAGGCGCGCCCGCTCGCGGTCGATCAGGCCGAGATTGAGCATCGGGTCGAGCATGGCACGCGCTGCGCGCAGCAGGCGGAACTGCAAGGCGATCAACTGTCCGTCCAGCGGCTCGTACGGCACCATCTCGGCCTCGGCGTACAGCGCCCAGCCTTCGACGTTGACCGAGTTGAACGCGAACAGGCTGCGCGCCAGCGACACGCCGCGCTCGACCATGGCGGTGAACTGCAGTTCGTGGCCGGGCCGGCCCTCGTGCGCGCTCAGCGTCCATGCCGCCGCGCCGAAGTTGAAATCGTCGTAGTGCTCGCCCTTGCCGGCGCTGTCCGGATTGCCCAGCGGCAGCACGAAGGTGCCCTGCTCGCCGGTGTTGCCGACCAGCGGCGCCGGGCGGAAATGCGGCGCCGGTTGCGCGGCGCTTTCCGCCGGCGAGCCCAGGCGCATCTGCATCGGCCGCTGCGGCACGTCGACGATGCGCTGCTGGCGGATGATCGGATCGATGCGGTCGATGACGCTACGGTAGTGGGCTTCGAGCTTGTCGTCGGCAATGGTGTCGCGCTTGAGCGCGCGCAGCACCGTGCGGTAGTCGCGGGCGTCGTCGCCGCGCAGGCCCTTGGCCGCGGCCACCTGCGGCGCCAGCTGCTGCATCGCCGCGCGGGTTTCCATGAATTCCAGCTGCGCGCGTTGCATCAGCACCTGCGGTGCGATGTCGATGCCGACCTGCTTGAGCTGGAACGCATACAGCTCGGGCGGCAGGCGCGCATCCTCGCGCGCCTGCGGCAGCACCACCGTGCGCGTCCACGTGGCGTAGTCCTGGAACTGCTTGTCCAGCGCCGCCAGCGCCGCATCCGCGCCGGTGATCTTGTACTCGGCGAACAGCGCGCGAATGCCCTTGGCGTAGGTATCGACGTTGCTCAAGGCCTGCTCGACCTCGCGCCTGGTCGGCTGCAGGAGGTTGCCGTCGGTGCGCTTTTCTTCGTAGCGTTGCCGCGCCAGCAGCAGGATCGAGGTGCTGCCCGGCGCCAGGCCGACGTAGCGCTGCAGCCGCAGCAGCGCCTTGGCGCGGCGTGCCGCCGGTACCTGCTCGGACAACAGGTTGTTGATGCCGCCGAACACGTGCTGCGGCGCGTCGGTCCATGGCAGCAAGAAACGCTCGTTGAGCGCGCTGCCCTCGATGGACTGGTCGGCGGCGTGGATCAGGATCGCCAGATCCTGGCGCACGTTCGGATCGCGCTCCACCTGCAGTTTTTCCTGCAGCGTGCGGCGCGCGGCAGCGGTCGCCTCACGGAAACGCCGCGCGTTGTCGGGACCGAAATCGGAGACCTGGTCGTCGAATCCCAGCACGCCGAAGAAGCTCACTTCCTCGGCCTGGAACGGCGCCTGCGCCTGCAGCAGGATCTGCGCGAACGCATTGCTGCGCTCCACCCAGGCCGGCGCGCGCGTGGCGGATGCGGCCGCCGGTGCGGCCGCCACGTCCATCGCCGAAAACGGCAAGGGCGCCGCCAGTGCCAGGGTCAGGGCGATGGCGAGGACACGTGGCTTCATGGCGCAGCTCCGACAGAATGATGTCAGGACCGTACGCGGCGCGTGCCGGCTCGGCCATCTGCCGGAGGTCATGGCCGCCGCCACGCCGCGGTGCAGCATGCGGATGAAGACTACGCCGCCGCGGTCGCGCACATGCTGTGCCGGCAGCAGCGGCGCGCGATTGCAGGACATGGCGGTGCGATCGCGCTTTACCCAAGGCGCCACCCACGCACCACGCGACGCGGTGAGCGGCAGAAGGTTCGCCACCTCGCTACTTCGTCGCGTCGGCCTCTGCCGGCGTGGCACTGTCGTCGACGTCTGTGGCGGGCACCGGCGGCGCCTCGACCGCCATCCCGTCCGCCTCTTCGTCCTCGTCCTCGGCATCCTGCCCGAGCGCATCGAGCAGCGGGATCGCTTCACCCGCATCCGGCAAGACCTGCAAGGTGGTGTAGTGCCACTCGCCCGCATGGCGCTCGGCTTCGATGTACAAGGTGCCGTTGGCGCGGCTGCCGTGCAGCGACACGCTGAGCTCGGCATTGCCACTGCCGCCGCCGCTGCTGTTGAAGCTGCCGCTGGGCATGATGCCGTCCTTGATCGGCGCGCCCAGCGCAGCCGCCACGCGCGGGTCGTGTTGCGCGGCCATCACGCCGACCCGGTACGGTTCGGAGGACTTGGTGACGCGCGCGATGCCGAGCACGAACACCGCGATCGACGCCAGCAGCAGGGCGCCGAGCACCAGCACGATCAGCGGCACCGCCCACTTCCAGTGCCGTGCCCACCAGCCGCGCTTGGCCGGTGGCAGCGCCGTGGTGGAGGTGGGACCGGGCGTGCCGGGCAGCGGTGGCGGACTCGACATGACGTCACTCCTTGTCGTGCGGAAGCGGGAAGGTGGAAGCGGAACGGCGCACTCAGGGCTTGAGGCAGCGCGCCAGGAAGGCTTCGGTGGTGCGATAGCGGTGCAGCGCGTTGCTGCCGGACAGGCCGTGCTTGGCGCCCGGATAGGTCATCAGCTCGAACAGCTTGCCGCGCTTCTGCAGTTCGCTCATCAGCGAGGTGGAATTGGTGAACAGCACGTTGTCGTCGGCCATGCCGTGCAGCAGCAGCAGTTGCGAGGTCAGCCCGTCCAGGTGCGCGGCCACGCGGCTGTCGCGGTAGCCATCGGGATTGGCCTTGGGCAGGTTCATGTAGCGCTCGGTGTAGTGGCTGTCGTACAGACCCCAGTCGGTCACCGGCGCGCCGGCGGCGCCGCAGGCATAGGCCTCGCTGTGCTTGGCCAGCAGCATCAGGGTCATGTAGCCGCCGTTGGACCAGCCGTACACGCCGATACGCGCCGCATCCACCCACGGCTGCGCCTTCAGCCAGGCCACGCCGCGCAACTGGTCGTCCACTTCCACGGTGCCCTGGTGCTGGTACAGCGCACCACCGAAATCGCGGCCGCGGCGCGGCGTGCCGCGGTTGTCCAGCGAGAACACCACATAGCCGTGCTGCGCTAGGTACTGGTCGAACAGCGCATCGCCGCGGCCGGGCCAGCCGTCGACCACGGTCTGCGCGGCCGGGCCGCCGTACACATAGACCACCACCGGGTAGCGCTTGCCCGGGTCGAACCCATCCGGCTTCATCAGCCGGTAGTGCAGCTGGGTCTTGCCGTCGGCGGCGGTCAGGGTGCCGAACTCGACCGGACGCTGCGCCTCGCGGTAGGCCGCATAGGGGTGTTGTGGATCGGCCAGGTCGTTGACCAGCAGGGTGGCGATCTTTTCGCCGTTGGCGCGGAACAGCTCGATCTGCGGCGGCGTGGTGGTGTTGGACCAACTGTCGACATACACGCTGGCGTTCTTGGCGAAGCTGGCGGCATGCGTGCCATTCGGCTTGGACAGCGGCTCGATGGCACCGCCGGCCAGCGACACCGCGTAAATCTGCGTCTGCGTCGGCGACGCCTTGGTCGCGGAGAAATAGACCTTGCCGGCCGCCTCGTCCACCGCGAGCAGTTCGTCCACCACCCACTCGCCCTGGGTCAGCGGGCGCAGCGTGCGGCCGTCTTCCGAAGCCAGGTACAGGTGTTCGTAGCCGCTGCGCTCCGAGCCCCAGACGAAACGTCCGTCCTTGAGGAAGTGCAGGTCGTAGGTGAGCGGCACCCAGGTCGGGCTGGTCTCGGTGATCAGCACACGCTGCTTGCCGGTGGCCAGGGTCGCCTCGATCAGCTCCAGGCGCTTCTGGTCGCGCGACTGGCGCTGGAAGGTCAGCCGTTGCGGATCGCGCCAGTCCACCCGCGCCAGGTAGATGTCCGGGTTCTTGCCCAGGTCGATCCACTGCGGCTGCGCGCCGGCACGCGGCGCGATGGTGCCGAGCTGGATCTTGACGTTGGGCTGGCCGGCCTGCGGATAGCGCTGCTCCACCACCTCGGTGTGGTCGGCGTAGACCTCCGGGCGCTTCTGCACCGGCACCTCGGTTTCGTCGATGCGCGCGAAGGCGATCGCCGAGTCGTCCGGCGCCCACCAGTAGCCGGTGTGGCGATCCATCTCCTCGTCGGCGACGAACTCGGCCACACCGTTGCCGATGGTCTCGCTCCCGTCGCGGGTGAGCTGGTGCTGCTGGCCGCTGGCCAGGTCGATCACCCACAGGTTGCGCCCGCGCACGAAGCTGACGTAGCCGCCCTTGGGCGAGATCTTGGGATCGGTGACGAAGCCTTCGCCGTGGGTGAGCTTGCGCACCGCGGCGCTGCCGCTCTTGCGCAGGTCGTACAGGTACAGCTCGCCGCCGAGCGGGAACAGCAGCGCATGCGCATCCGGCGACCACTGGTACTCGACGATGCCGGTGTAGGCGGCGATGCGCTGGCGCTCGCGGCGTGCCTTCTCCTCGTCGCTCAGGGTCTCGGTGCCGGGCAGCACCAGCTTGGAATCCACCAGCATGCGGGTCTGGCCGCTGGCGATGTCGTATTCCCACAGGTCCAGCTGGTTGCGGTCGCTGTCCTTGCCGCGCAGGAAGGTCACCCGCGAGCCGTCCGGCGCCACCTTGGGCTTCATCAGGGTCGGCCCGGACAGCGGCTTGCTGCCGGTGATGGCCTCCAGGGTCAGTTTCTCGGCGTGGGCGGGAACGATGGGGGTGGCGAGCATGAGGGCGAGAGCGGCGAACAGAGAGCGCATGAAGGTTCCTGATGGAGCACCGAGCGCACGGATGATGCGCGTGCGCCCGGGATTTGAGAAGCGCGCCGGCTCAGCGCTGTCCGAACAGGTGCTTGCGCTCGGCGTCGCTGAGCGGCTTGCCCGCGTTCGGGTTCACCTGCTCCTTCAAGGCGTAGGCGCGCTGGGTGGCCGGGCGCGCGGCGATGGCCTCGTGCCAGCGCTTGAGGTGCGGGAAGGCGGCGTAGTCGGGAGTCAGCCCGTTGTACACCTCGATCCACGGGTAGCTGGCCATGTCGGCAATGCCGTAGTCGTCGCCGGCCAGGTAGGCGCTGTGCGCCAGACGCTTGTCCAGCACCCCGTGCAGGCGCCGCACCTCGTTGCCGTAGCGTTCGATCGCATAGCCGATCTTCTCCGGCGCGTAGACGTTGAAATGCCCCATCTGCCCGGTCATCGGGCCGAGCCCGGCCATCTGCCAGAACAGCCATTCCAGCGCGAGCACGCGCCCGCGCGGATCGGCCGGGAGGAAGCGGCCGGTCTTCTCGGCCAGATACAGCAGGATCGCGCCGGATTCGAACACGCTCTGCGGCGCGCCGCCGTCGGCCGGGGCATGGTCGACGATGGCCGGCATCTTGTTGTTCGGCGAGATCGCCAGGAAGTCGGGCGCGAACTGCTCGCCGGCGCCGATGTTGACCGGCTTGAGCGTGTAGTCCAGCCCGGCTTCCTCGAGGAACAGGGTGACCTTGTGGCCGTTGGGGGTGGGCCAGTAGTACAGATCGATCATGGCGGCGTTCCTGGACAGGGGATCCCGAGTGTAGCGGCGGCCCCCGGCTTGGCAGCGTCATTGCCGGCCGGGTACCCTGGCCGCTCCCGCAACGCAGCATTCCAGACCACGCCATGACTCCAGAGCGGCCCCGCCTGCATCCCCTGTCCAACCTGATCTTCGCCTCGCGCTGGCTGCAGTTGCCGCTGTACCTGGGACTGATCGTGGCCCAGGGCGTCTACGTGTTCCTGTTCGGCAAGGAGCTGTGGCACCTGATCCACGAGGCGCCGAGCCTGGGCGAGCAGCAGATCATGCTGATCGTGCTCGGCCTGATCGACGTGGTGATGATCTCCAACCTGCTGGTGATGGTGATCGTCGGCGGCTACGAGACCTTCGTGTCGCGGCTGGGCCTGGAGGGCCATCCGGACCAGCCGGAGTGGCTGAGCCACGTCAACGCCAGCGTGCTCAAGGTCAAGCTGGCGCTGTCGATCATCGGCATCTCCTCGATCCACCTGCTCAAGACCTTCATCGCGGTCGGCGCGCTCGGCGGCATGCCGATGTGCTCGCCGGAACAGCTGGCCAGCGCCGTGGGGACGGTGGACCTGAAGAGCTGCGCGACGCTGACCGCCACCGGCGTGCTGTGGCAGACCATCATCCATGGCATCTTCATCCTGTCGGCGATCGGCATCGCCTGGACCGACCGGATCATGTCCGCGTCCGCGCCGGCGCGGCCGGCGCATTGACCGGCGCGCGCCGCGTCACGCTTTTTGCCGCATGGCAGCGGCTGCCACGCACGCGGCGGCCGCGGATGCTAGATTGACCGATGGGGTGCGCTGGCGGCATGGGGGCCGCAGCACCGCGAACGCACCGCCGTCGCATCGTTGATTGCCAACACCGGGGATTCAGGGGGACGCATGTCGCAACTCACCACACTCGCCAAGGCGCGCCGGGTCGCGCCGATCCTGTTGCTGGCCGCGCTGGCGGCCTGCTCCAAGCAGGAAGAGGCCGCACCACCCAGCGCTGCACCGGCCACCGCCGCGGCCAGCGCGCCGGCACCGCCTGCGGTCTCGGCCAAGGTGCAGTCGATGGGCACCGAACAGTTGCACGACTCGGCCAGCCAGGCGCTGCGCGAGAACCGCATGTACGCACCGGCCGGCAACAACGCAGTCGAGTACTACCTGGCGTTGCGCGACAAGCAGCCGGACGACGCCGGGGTCAAGAGCGCGCTGACCGACCTGATGCCGTACACGCTGATCGCCGCCGAACAGAGCATCAACCGCGAGGACTTTCCGGAAGCCCAGCGCCTGATCGGCCTGATCGAGAAGATGGATCCGCAGGCGCCGGCGCTGCCGCGGCTCAAGCAGGGCGTGAGCAAGGGCATGGAGGCCGTGGCCCAGCGCAGCCAGGACGAGACCGACAAGGCCAAGAAGGACGCCGAGCAGAAGGCCAAGCTGGCGGCCGAGCAGCAGAAGCAGGCGCAACAGCAGGCCAGCGAGGCGCAGGCGGCGCAGCAGATCGCCGCACAGCAGGAGGCCGCGCGCCGCGAGAGCGCACGCCAGGAGGCCGAACGCCAGGCCGCCGCGCGCCCCGCCACGCCCGCCGCCACCACGCAACCGACGCCGGCACCGGCACCGGCAGCAGCCCCCGCGGCCGCGCCGGCCGCTACCGCTACCGCACAAACGCTGCGCCCGATCAGCACCCCGGCGCCGCGCTATCCGCCTGAAGCACTGCGCTCGGGCACCGCAGGCGAAGTGCTGGTGGAGATCACCGTCGGCACCGACGGCGCGGTCACCAATGCGCGCGTGCTGCGCTCCACGCCGCCGCGGGTGTTCGACCGCGAGGCGTTGAACGCCACCAAGCGCTGGCGCTTCGAACCGGTCGGCGCGCCGGTGACCACCCGCCGCACGCTGGCGTTCAATCCCGGCGGCTGAGCCCATCAATGACACCTGCGTGCCCGGCAGCGGCCGGGCGCGCAGAGAACGCTCAGGCGCAACACCGCGCCGACCGCAACACGTCGACCAGCGCGATCAGGACGTCGGTGTCATGCCAGCACTGCGCGCGGAGACGCCGAAGCGCCCCTTGCGCCAGGCCATCCAGGTCGCGATCGCGCCCACCACCGTGCACACCAGCAAGCCGGGCAGCGAGGCCTCCGGACCGAACGCGCCTCCGCTCAACCATTCCGGCACCCCCGCCTGCGCCGTGCTGCGCGCGATCGCCGGCCCCATGTCGGTCCCCGATACCGCCGCGCCGAACAGATAGCCCTGGGTGAAGTTCCAGGCCGCATGCACGCCGATGGAGACCCAGAGCCGGCCGCTGAGCACATAGAACGCGCCCAGCATGACGCCCGCCTCCACCGCGATGCACAACGCGGCGAACACGCTCGCGTTCGGATTGCCGAGGTGGGCAAGGCCGAACAGCAGCGCCGACAGCGCGAACGCCAACCATGGCCCGAACGCGCGCCACAGCAGCCGCAACAGGATCGCGCGCAGCATCAGTTCTTCCACCACGCCGGCCTGCAACGCCTTCCCGAGCGGCGCCCACACCGGCGCCGCCCCGGTCCAGCGGATCGTGTAGACGCCGAACGCCGCCATGATCGCCATCACCGCCGCGAACATGGCCGCTCCCAACAGCAGCCCCACGCCCAACTGCAAGGGCGCAGCGTGCCAGGCGAGTTCCGACGGCCAGCGCCGCTCGCCCAGGCGCACCGCGATTGCGTAGAACACGGCGGCCGTCAGCGCCGTCGCATACGGCGCGAGCCGATCCGCGCCCGGCGGAAGCAGCCTGGCGCACAGCAGCGGCACTGCCGTCGCCACGACGATCATCAGCGCCAGCAACGCGATCGCCCAGAGCAGCGCCCGCAGCCAGCGCACCCTTCCCGGCTGCAGGATGCGCGCCTCGCCCAGCACCAGCAGGCGCCCGGCGCCGGCCGCCATCATTGCTGGGGCATCGTGTGGATCTGGAGACATGCAAAGGCTCGCTGCGGAGGAAGCATCGGCAGGACGGACAACGCCGCTGCGCGCAGCGAGTGTGCATCACGATCGCGTTTCCTGCGCGTCTCCGCGACGGACGGGCGTGCAGCGCGCGGACCCGGCCCGCGCGCTGCCTCCTGCTCAGCTGGAGATCGCCAGCTGTTCCTGCCGGTAGCGGCGCACCGCCGCCAGCCACAGCACCGCGGCCAGGCCGAAACCGGTGAGCAGGTACACCGCCCAGATCTGCGGATCGATCGTCTCGCGGCGGATGATCTTCATCAGCATCTGGTTCTGCGCCAGGAACGGCACCGCGAACTGCCACAGCCTGGTCTTCAGCGGATACACCATCAACGCATAGCCCGGCAACATCGGCAGCAGCATCAGCCAGGTCATGTGGCTCTGCGCCTCCTTCATGCTCTTGGCCGAGGCCGCCAGATAGGTCAGCAGCGAGGTGCCGATGAACAGCATCGGCAGCAGCACGAACAGCATCTGCAGCATCGCCACGAAGCTGACGTTGAGCTGGCGGCCGATGCCGCTGGCCACCTGCGCGCTGAGCTTGAACGCGAGCAGGGTCAGCAGCAGCGACACCAGGCCGACCACGCAGGCCGCGGCGATCTTGCCGCTGACGATGGCGCTGCGCGAGGCCGGCGTGGCCAGCAGCGGCTCCAGCGATTGCCGCTCGCGTTCGCCGGCGGTGGCGTCGAGGATCAGGTAGGCACCGCCGATGAACGAGGTGATGGTCAGCAGCACCGGCAGCAGCATCGCCAGCAACGCGCCACGCTTGGCCTCGGGCGTGGCCAGGTCCTGCAGTGCCACATCCAGCGGCCGCGACACCTGCGAATCGATGCCGCGCGCCAGCAGGCGCAAGGCCCCGACCTGCTGGCCGTACATGCTCAGCGCGGCCTGCACCCGCTGGGTCGGGATGTCGGCGTCGCGGCGGGTGCTGTCCTTGATGATCTCCACCAGCGCCGGGCGTCCTTCGTGCCAGGCGTTGGCGTAGTCCTCGTCGATCTTCAGCGCCAGGTCCACGTCCTGGCTGCGGATCGCGCCGGTCAGGTCCTTCGGCGGCGCGACCGCGTTCAAGCCCTGCGCGGCGAGGAAGGCGACCAGGTTCGGCGCGCGTTCGCGGCCGATCACCGGAATGTCCAGCGGCTTGTCGATCTGCGTGCGCACGCGGCTCTCGGCCAGCGCGCCCATGCCCAGGATCAGCGCCGGATACAGCAGCGGGCCCAGCAGCAGCGCCAGCGCCAGGGTGCGGCGATCGCGAGAGAGGTCGCGCAATTCCTTGCGCATCACGGTGAATACGGTACGGAGCAGGCTCATGCGTGCAGTCCCTCGTCGCTGCCGATCGCCTTGACGAAGGCGTCTTCCAGATTGGGTTCGCCGGTGAGGGCGCGCAGTTCATCGGCGGTACCGGCGGCCACCACCGTGCCCTTGGCGATGATGACGATGCGATCGCACAGCGCCGCCACCTCCTGCATGATGTGACTGGAGAAGATCACGCAACGCCCTTCCTCGCGCAGCTCGCGCAGGAAGCCACGCAATGCGCGCGTGGTCATCACGTCCAGGCCGTTGGTGGGTTCGTCCAGGATCACGTTGCGCGGATCGTGGACCAGCGCGCGGGCGATCGCGGTCTTGGTGCGCTGGCCCTGGCTGAAGCCTTCGGTCTGGCGGTCGAGGATGTCGTCCATGTCCAGCGCCTTCGACAGCAACCGGGTGCGCTCGGCGATGCGTGCCGCCGACAGCCCGTGCAGCTCGCCGAAGTAGGCGATGTTCTCGCGCGCGGTCAACCGCTTGTACACGCCACGCGCATCCGGCAGCACGCCCAGCGCGCGCCGCACCGCCATCGGATCCTGGCCCACGTCCACGCCGTCCACGCGCACCTGGCCCCGGTCCGGCGCCATCAGCGTGTAGAGCATGCGCAAGGTGGTGGTCTTGCCGGCGCCATTGGGACCGAGCAGGCCGGTGATCTGGCCGTCGGCGGCCTGGAAGCTGACCCCTTGCACCGCCTGCACGGCGCCGGCGCGGGTCTTGAATGCCTTGTGCAGATTGTCGGCGACGATCATGCGTGCCCCTCCCTGTCGAACGCTGCGCAGCTCATGGTTCCCATCCGTTGAATGAAGTGAAGGCCGGCACGCCGCTCATCGCGTCCAGGCAGGTGGCATCGAGGTGCTTGGCATCGGCGGTCTCGAAGAACTGGCCGAGCAGCTTGGGCATGCAGCCCAGGGTCATGGTGCCGTGGCCCTGGCCACGCACCACCAGGTGACGGCCGTTGGGCAGGCCCTTGAGTACGCGCTCGGCGTAGCGCGGCGGCGTCACCGGATCCAGCTGGCCGGAGGTCAGCAGCACCGGCAAGGTCGAGGTGAACGACGCGGTGAAGTCGGCCGGCCGGGTGCCGGTGGGCCACACCGGGCAGGGCGCGAAGAACATCTGCGCCACTTCCGGACCGAGCAGCGTGTCGTGCGTCTGCGGCGCGCGGTAGCGGTCGGCGTCCTCGGCGCAGATCACCGACCACTGCATGCCGCGATTCATCTGCCCGTCCAGTTGCCCGCCCATCATCTTTGCCAGCGACATCAGCGGCCCGTAGCGGCCGTTGGCCGCTTCGTCCAGCACCAGCGGCAGCAGCGACGCGGTCTGCGGCGCGTAGGAGAACGAGAACGCCAGGCTGGTAACGGTGTCGGCGGTGACCCGGTCGTGGCGGCTCTGGCCGCTGGCCGGATCGCGGTAGTCCACCTCCACCGGCGCCTGCCGCAGCCGCTCCACCACTGCGCGCAACTGCGTGCGGGTATCGGTGGGAAAGCGCTTGGCGCAAGCCGGATCGGCCTTGCACTGCTCGGCCTGCAGGGCGATCGCATCCTCGAAGGTAGTGGCGAACTCGCCACCGACCACCAGGTCGTTCGGCGCCACGCCATCGATAACCACGCTGCGCACGTGCGGCGCGTAGCGGCGCGCGTACTGCTGAGCGACGCGGGTGCCGTAGGAGCCGCCGATCAGGTTGATCTTGTCCACGCCCAGCGCGGCGCGCACCGCATCCAGATCGCCGATCGCCTGGGTGGTGGTGTAGTAGCGCGGATCGGCGCGGCCCTGCAGCGACTGTGCGCAGCGCCGCGCGTAGTCGACCAGTTCGTTCGCGGTGGGCGCGCGCGCCGGATCGGCCAGCGGCATCTCCTTGCCGTCCGGTCCCAGGCAGCTCAGCGGATTGGACTGGCCGGTGCCGCGCTGGTCGATCAGGAACACGTCGCGGCGCTTGCGGGTCTCGCGCAGCGCCATGTCGACGATGCTGGCGACCTGGGTAGCGGCCTGGCCAGGACCGCCGGCGAGGAAGAACACCGGATCCGGGTCGCTGCCGCCCTCGCCGGTGACCGGCAGCCAGGCGATGTTGAGTTCGATCTTGCGGCCGTTCGGCGCCGCCGGATTCTCCGCCACCGCCATGCGCGCGCACTGCGCCGGCACGTTGTTGGAGGCCACCGGATTGGTCAGCGTGCACGGGTGGAAGCGCAGCGCGCCGTAGCTGCGTTCGGATGTCTGCGGCGTCGGTGCCTGGGCCGCCTGGCAGGCGGCGAGCAACAGGGTGGCCGCCGCGATGGCGAACGGCCGGGAAGGGTGTCGCATGGTTCGCATCCTTGAGTTCATGGCTTGCAGAATGCCATGCCGGAACATGGCGTCGTCGGTGCCCGGTGGGGCATGGAACGGAGTGCGCGCTTACTCGGCCTCATCGAACAGGAACACCTGCTCGATGCTGTGCGCGAACAGCCGCGCGATACGGAACGCCAGCGGCAGGCTCGGATCGTACTTGCCGGTCTCCAGCGCATTGATGGTCTGTCGCGACACGCCCAGCCGCTCGCCCAGTTCGCCCTGCGACCAGCCGTGCGCCTCGCGCAGTTCGCGGATGCGGCTGTTCATTGGTAGCGGCGCGCGTTCGCGACCTTGACCACCCCATAGGTCATGCACAGCGCAGGAAACACCCACAGCATCGCGCTCGAGGCCGGCACCGCGATGACCTGCGCCGCCTGCAGGAAGCCGGCGGCCATGTAGACGCCACAGGTCAGGCCGGCGGCGATGGCGATGGATTCCAGCTCGATGCGCCGCTGCAGTTCGTCGGAGTCGCGCACGAAACGCGCCACCGCGCGGATCACCAGCGCCAACGTCAATGCCGGCAGCAGTGCGACCACCACGCGCAGCCAGTGCGCGTCGACGCTGTCGAGCAGGCGCTTCCAGAACAGCATCACCACCACGTAGGCGCCCATCGGCGGGAAGAACTCGCGGTAGTAGCGCCGCGCCAGCGCCCGCGGCGCGCTGTCGGCCAGGCTGCCCCGCGACCACCACAGCAACAGAGCCATGAACAGGCCGCCGATGCCGACGCCCATGCACACCCCACGCAGATAGTCGCTGCCGCCGAGCGGCAGCCAGGCCCCCACCGCCAGCAGCGCCAGACTCACGCACAGCACCACGATCGCGTTGCGCCTGCAGTTGCCCATCATCTGTCCCCGATACTCAGCCGATCCCCGATCCGGCACCCTCGCGGCTGCCGCGTATGCCGTGCCGCCCCCCTGTCAAGCACGCTTGACAGGAGAATGCGCGCGCCAAGGTCGGCTGTCAAGCGTCCTTGACAGACAAAACGAAATCACCGGCAAGCCAGCGTAGCGAGCTCCTCTCCCGCCGGGAGAGGGGTTGGGGTGAGGGGACGGGCGCGAAGCGCGCTCGACGCTTCGGAAACACGCAGCTTCGCCCTGGACGGACCTGCAGGTGAAGCGGTCGCGGCTGAAGCCGCGCCTACGCGGGATGTCCGGCGCCGACAGCGGCCGTTACTTGCTGCTGACGTACTTCTCGCGGCGGATGTGCTGCACCGGCAGGCCAGCCTCCTTCAGCGCATCGAAGCAGGCATCGACCATGTTCGGATTGCCGCACAGGTAGGCGATGTCGCCTTCGGCCTGCGGCGCGAACTCTCCCAGGAACTGCTGCACGTAGCCATGCCGCACGTCCGCATGCGGCGCCTCCGGCAGCTCGCGCGAGAAGCACGGTACGAAGCGGAAACCGGGATGCGCATCGGCGAAGGCGCGGAATTCGTCGCCGTACAGCAGCTCGGCCGGGGTCCGCGCCCCCAGCAGCAGCACCACTTCCACGCCGCGCTCGGCCATCGCCGCTTCCAGCAGCGGCAGCATCGAGCGGTACGGCGTGACGCCGGTGCCGGTGGCGATCAGCAGATAGCGACGGTTGCTGTCGCCCGGCTGCAGGCAGAAACGTCCGTACGGGCCGCTGGCGCAGATCTGCCCGCCGATCTCCAGGCCTTCGAACAGCGCGGTGGCCGCGCCGCCGGCGACAAAGCTGACCGCGATCTCCACGGTGGCATCGGCCGGTTGTGCCGGATCGTGACGCGTGGCCAGCGAGTAGCTGCGCTTGGTCGCGGTGCCATCGGCATAGTGGAAGTGCACCTGCACGAACTGGCCGGGCACGAACGGCAGGGGTTGGCCGTCATCGCGGACGAAGCGGTAGTGGCCGACGGCCGGGGCCAGCATGTGGCGGTCGACCAGTTTCAGCGGGAATTGGGCAGGCACGGAGATGCAACAGTCTGTGGCCGGGGGCGACCCCACGAGGTCTTCTATAATAACGGCTGAACTTCTCCTGCGCCGTCGATGCGGCGCGAAGGCCCGCCTTGACTCCCGCACCTGCCCTTTCTCCCCAGACGCCGGCGCCCGCCCTGCGCGTGCGCGACCTGCGCAAGACCTACGACAACGGCGTGCAGGCCCTGCATGGCGTGTCGCTGGACGTCCTGCCCGGCGACTTCTTCGCCCTGCTCGGCCCCAACGGCGCCGGCAAGTCGACCCTGATCGGCATCATCAGCTCGCTGGTCAACCTCAGCGCCGGCCAGGTCGAGGTGTTCGGCACCGACCTGAGCAGCCAGCGCAGCGCGGCGATGCGCCTGATCGGCCTGGTGCCGCAGGAAATCAACTTCAACCTGTTCGAGCAGCCCTTCGACATCCTGGTCAACTACGCCGGCTTCTACGGCATGCCGCGCGCCGAGGCCGAACGCCTGGCCGAAGTGGAACTCAAGCGCGCGCACCTGTGGGAAAAGGCCCAGGTGATGAGCCGCACCCTGTCCGGCGGCATGAAGCGGCGGCTGATGATCGCTCGCGCGATGATGACCCGGCCGCGCCTGCTGATCCTGGACGAACCCACCGCCGGCGTGGACATCGAGATCCGCCGCGACATGTGGCGCGTGCTGCGCGAGATCAACGCCGCCGGCACCACCATCATCCTCACCACGCACTACTTGGAGGAAGCGGAGAGCCTGTGCCGCAACCTGGCGATCATCGACCGCGGCCGCATCGTCGAGCAGGGCCCGATGCGCGCCCTGCTGGCCAAGCTGGACGTGGAAGGCTTCCTGCTGGACATCGACGGCGAGTTGCCGGCGCAGTTGCCGGCGATCGAGGGCACCACCCTGCTCGCCCTGGACGCGCACACCCTGGACCTGGACATGCCGCGGGCGATGGACCTCAACCGCGTGTTCGCCGCATTGGGCGACGCCGGCATCCGCGTGCGCTCCATGCGCACCAAGAGCAATCGCCTGGAGGAACTGTTCGTGCGCCTCACCGGCGAGCACCGCGATGCCGCTGCGGCCACGACCGGCACGGCCACGCCGTCCGCCACTCCCTGATGCCCCCACGGCGACGACCATGACCACCCAGACCGATTCCACCCTTCCCGTTTCCGACGCCACGCCCGCCCAGCGCAACTGGGTCGCGCTGGGCACCATCGTGCGCCGCGAGGTCAAGCGCATCCTGCGCATCTGGGGCCAGACCCTGGTGCCGCCGGCGATCACCATGACCCTGTACTTCCTGATCTTCGGCGGGCTCATCGGCTCGCGCGTGGGCGACATGGGCGGCTACAGCTACATGCAGTTCATCGTTCCCGGCCTGGTGATGATGAGCGTGATCCAGAACAGCTACGGCAACATCAGTTCCAGCTTCTTCGGCGCCAAGTTCGGCCGCCACGTCGAGGAACTGCTGGTCAGCCCCATGCCCAACTGGGTGATCCTGTGGGGCTACGTCGCCGGCGCGGTGCTGCGCGGGCTGATGGTCGGCGTGATCGTGCTGATCATCGCCATGTTCTTCACCCCGGTGCGCATCCCGCACCCGCTGGTGACCCTGACCACGGTATTGCTGGGCGCCACCATTTTCTCCCTGGCCGGCTTCATCAACGCGGTCTACGCGAAGAAGTTCGACGACGTGGCGATCGTGCCGACCTTCATCCTGACCCCGCTGACCTACCTGGGCGGCGTGTTCTACTCGGTCAAGCTGCTGCCCGGCTGGGCCGAGGCCGCCACCCACGCCAACCCGATCTTCTACATGGTCAACGCCTTCCGCTACGGCCTGCTCGGCAGCAGCGACGTGCCGGTGTGGGTGGCCTACAGCCTGATGCTGGGCTTCGTCGCGGTGCTGGCGGCGCTGGCGCTGTGGCTGCTGCGGCGTGGGGTGGGGTTGCGGAGCTAAGCCAATGCCCGGGCCCGCTGCGATCGGGGCGGCGCCGCTCGAGGCGCTCGCGAACCTTCCAGAATCGCGGGGTCTTCACAGGCAATCGTCGGTGAGAGGACGCAAGAGCCGAATGCAATGCGCCGTATGGACCCTGGCTTGCGTTGCTCGGCGCTTTGGCGGGCACACGCGATTGCGCGTGCTACAACCTCCTTCCTGCCAATACGTTTTTGATCGGGAAACAAGGCGCTACATGCGTGGCACCAACGTTCTCCATCGTGTGCAAGGCTCCTACAGGCAGAACGACCGGCATGCGGAAAGCGCAAGCCGAGCGCCGTACGCGTCCTAATGACGCCGTTTTGCCGAAAGCCGTCCGGCCAGGCCATGCGGCGTCGATCAGACCAGACAACAAGGAGATCATGCCGATCTCGTAGCATGACATCCGACGCGACGCGTCTTGGCGTTGCGACACCGCTCAATTGAGTCACGCAGCCATGCAATGCGTGCACCCCAGCGCTTGATGCACGAAAACAAGCGCAAGAAATACGTGACGGGCAGCACAATCAAAAAGGAATCGCATTTGACGCTACGGCGCCTTTGGTGTCTTATGCGCGAGCACGTAGCCGTCACATTCAGCGTACAACATCAGCTTGCTGGCCTACGGCACATGCATTGGTTGGTGCCATTCACGCACATCTGCGCGACAAGGACAGGAAAACCGGCCAGCCAGATTAAACAGGATTTACAACAGCGACAAGGAGAGCACGTGAAGTCGACAGCATTATTATTTCTAGCTTTTTCTTTTTCCGGAGTCGAAGCCGCGGGGGCGCAGTCGATCTGTAGCAACGACGAATATGTCGTAGCATACATACAGGCCAGAGAGAACGAGTTCAGCTATTTGGACGGCCTCAACGACAGCCAGCTCAACCGCCTCCATGAGTTTTACTCCAATGCCGCGTCCGCAATTCAGGACCAGATCATCGCCGAGGATGATTCCGAAACCGAATACAGTCCATCGTTATCCAACGTCGCCAACATCGCAACCATCATAAATGCGAACGACGAATCCGAATCGGTCCGCGGAGTGCTTGGAAGTTTTTCCAATTACGTCCTCACCTATGAGAACGCCAATCTACTGAACAAGGCATTTCAGGAGATCGAGACACTAAAGCTCGCATCCACCCCAGGGCCTCGCGCCTTTTCCTTGTCGGAAATAAACGACCAAAAATACCGAAAGCTGGTCAGGGATCACTTGAAGAGCAAGGGATGCTCCGTCGATTTGAGCAAAGACTACTCTCTCCCGCCGCACAGTGCGCCGCAGACTCAGATTTGCAAAAAAGTTCCATCTTTTTGCCAATAAAGGAGAGAGCCATGAAGCCATCGACACTAGTTTCGCTCGTTGCGGCGCTGTTTTCTGGGCCACCGACTCCGCGCTGGCGCAGACCTGCGACGCCCATCCGATCCTTCCCCTCTATGAGACCGTCAAGGAACAGGACATTCCAGCACTGGACGACTTGTCGGACGCGGACAAGACGGTGCTGGAAGGCGTCTACGCCACCGCGCAAACCGTGGTGACGGAGTATGCGCAACACAAGCTGGGAAGCCCTGTTCCTACCGAGATCATCAACAACCTTCCGAACTTCAAGAAAATAATAGAAGGCGACAACCTGGAAGGAAGCCTCGGAATATATTCCAATATCGTCGGAGCGATAAGCCCCAGACTCGGCGAGATCCTGCCGAATATGTGGAGGGAAACGCTCACGGCATTGGGTGGCATCCCGGTCACGACAGCGGAACTGGAGGACGCGAACAACCGCAAGATCGTTTCAACGCAATTGAAGAAGGACGGGTGCACAGGCACGTTGACACTCCCTCCCTATCGATCCCCGCCACCAGCCACTCCTCTCTACTACGGCGAGGCGGACTTTTGCGATCAGGCCTCCTATCAAACCAGGTTCAGGCAAGGCGATCCCGAGTTCGAAGATTTTGGAAAGTCCGATTTCAAAGGTGGACAAGCCTCCTGTAGCTATATTGGAGGTAAGGCCAAATACACTGTCCACGGGACACCGTACTACACCATCTGGGGCTCGACCGTAAACACAACCGTTTACATTGCACCCAGCGAATCTAGGGCCTTTGAAGAGTTCGAGAAATATCAAGAAGCATTCCGCTGCGCAAAAGTGACGAACGACGCCGGCAAGTTGTTATGCGCAGGGGAAATCGAAGGAAGGTACGACTTGGCTGTAGTCCACAAGAATGCACTGGTCGTCATCTCAGGATCTTTCGTCAAGGAAGACCAGCCGACCGATCTATCGTCCGCATTTCCCGCACTGGCAACGGAGACATTGCAGCGTCTGATCGCAAAATAATGCATTGATTTTCAAGTAGCGGCGCCCCCTACAAAACAAACGGCACCAGATGCACCCGGGCGTGAGTGCCCAAAGCTGTTTACGAGTAGTGCCCATCAGCGCTTGATGTGATCGGCCAGGATCAGTTCGACACGCCGAATCCATGCATGCCTGCAAATCCTGGCGACGTTCCGGATCCTGGTGGATTCACCACCAGGATCCCGGAGCAGCGCCAGATCCAGCGTGTCGCCTGGTCCGCCCTATGCGCTGACCTTGGCGAAGAAGGCCCCTGCTGGATAGTCGCCCGGCAGGCCTGGGGCATACCCGCTCCCCGCATGCGCTGGCCGTTACACTAGTTTGGTTCGTCCCCCGACAAGGAGTATCTGGGTGAAAAGAGCAGTAGCCGCGACGTTGGCCCTGGCCGTCATCGCAAGCCTGAGCGCCTGCAAGAAGCATGAGCAGCCGGCGCATCCCGACGATCAGGCGACGCCTCCCGCGGCGACCGCCAGCGCGACGCAGGACGCGTCCACGCAACACGCTGCCGCCAGCACGGCCTTCGACCCGGCCAGCCTCCCGGTGTCCGACGTCCCGCTCGGAGATTTCCCCTATATCGCGCTGCCCACCGGCTATGTCACCGGCAGTACTCCCGATATCGCGGACTTCGACCAAGTGCCGTTCTGGACCGGCGATCGGCTGCAGCCGGTCGAGGGCAGGGTCTGGTCGGCGCACATCGATGCGGCGCAGGGCAAGACCTTCTCAGACCTGGAACTGTCCCGCAACATCAAGGCCGTGGTGACCGCACTCGGCGGCAAGAAGATCTTCGACGGCCGTATTCCCGAGGCCGCCACAAAAAAGATCAACGAATGGCCGCGCGATTTCGCAATCAAGTACAACAGCGGCCTAGGCGACATCTGGAACAACCCGGCGCAGGTCTTCGTCGTGCATCGCGCCGACCGCGACATCTGGATCCACCTGTGCAGCTACCAGTTCGGTGGCGGCCTGCTGATCGCCGAGACCAAGCCGCTGCAGGTCACCGCCAGCCTGCTGCCGGCCAGCGAACTGAAGACGCAGATCGACAAGACCGGCAAGGTGGCCCTGCACGTCAACTTCGCCACCGACAAGATCGACATCCTGCCCGATTCGCAGCCGCAGATCGCGCAGGTCGTGCAATTGCTCAAACAGGACGCCGCGTTGAAGCTGGCCGTCAACGGCTATACCGATGGCACCGGCGATGCCGCGCACAACAAGACGCTGTCGGAAGGACGCGCCAAGGCGGTGGTCGCCGCGCTCGTCGCGCAGGATATCGATGCGTCGCGTCTGACCGCGGCCGGCTTCGGCGATGCCAACCCGGTGGCGGACAATGCGACCGAGCAAGGCAAGTCGCAGAACCGCCGCGTCGAGTTGGCGAAGAAATCTTAAACTCGCTTTAATTTTTATTGCATTTGGCAATATCCTCGCATTCGGGTAGCTTCAACAAATCTATCTCAATGCGTCCACTCACACCTTGACTTTTCGAAGTAAGCTCACCAAGGCTTAGCCATGCAAAAAATAAAATCCTCATCCAAATATCGGGTCGGCGGCACCAATTGCTTAGCGGAGTTCAGGGTCACAATCGGCCCTTAGGTATCGCGAACTCCAGTGAGGCAGATAACATTGCGACACCACCTCAAAATAATATGCACTTGCGGCGCCACCGCCATTTTTACCACCCAAAAGAAATGCAATTATATTAATTGATTAGAAATTTGCATCATTCCAAATTGACCATCAAAGGGTCACCATGAATGCATTGTATTTGGCAGCGTTTTTTGCCATTCCTTTATCCATGAATGCTAAAGCAAGCTGCGTAGATCACCCTGCCCTCGTTGCATATAAATCTGCACGCCAAGTCGAGCTTCCTGGCCTTGACGCCTTGACAGACACAGAGCACGACCGATTGGAAAGCTTTTATGAAGACGCCTGGACCGCAACAGTCGACCAAGTGACTTCAGCAGAATATGGAAAGACTTCCGTTGACATCCCAATTATATACAACAAGTCTAACATTGATGCGGTACTAGCTGGACAAGAGCTCTACGGCACGATTGGAATTCTTGCGGATTCGAGCTTGTCTATATTGACAGCTAGCGAGCTGATGCAAATAGCTGATGATTTAGACGAAGCGCGAAAAGCTTTGACTGGCATCGGTCAAACATTTGCTGAATACAACGATAAAAAATACAGAAAGTCCGTCGCCAGTTCACTTTTGACAGCTGGCTGCCCCTCAGACCTAGCCATAGATTATGGGCTTGACCCATGGAAATCAAAATCTACAAATTGACATTGAAATCATTGTGCATAGATGACATTTATAAGGAATGGTAAATGAGAAATGCCGCATTGCTAGTGGTCTTTACAGCGTTAAATTTTGCAGGATCAGCTAAAGCTCAAGACTGCGAGCAGCATCCTGTCCTAGATAGCTATAAGCAGGCTAGAGACTTTGACCTACCCTCTTTAGAAGATTTAACAGGGATTGACAAAGAGGCACTAAAAGCAGCTTATACAATTCTGGAAGATACCGTTGTCAATTATGCATCAACAGTAACCAACAATCCTGTCCCTCCAGACCTACTCACAAATTATTCAAACTTCAGAAAAATAGCTCAAGGCGATAAGTTAGGGGGTGGCCTTGGGATATACAGCAATGTGGTCGGAAAATTCAGCCCTGCTCTCGGCGAGGCACTTCCAAACATGTGGCGAGGGTCAATAGATGGTCTTTCTGGGAAGGGCAACTCGTATCCTCTTAGAGAAGATGCTAAGAATCGCTTGCAGGCAAACAAATCTTTAGCTGCTAGCAACTGTAAAAGATTAACCCTGCAGCCGTATAGCAATGACCCACCCCAGTCCGATTATTATATTGCAAAGAATGGGCTATGCGAAGAAATAAATCTTTCTTCTTTGAAGGGTCCAGCTACCGTTGTTGCAGCGGACTTTAAGACACCTAATGAATGCAGATACGAGGCTGCTAAGCCGCATTACCCAGATGAAGCTGGCGTGCCAGCGGACTATTATGTAAATGCAGTGCTACAGACTGAATTGCACACATCCAAGGAAGGAGCGCTTGATGCGTGGAAACAACGCGAAGGCAATGAAGTTTCGGCCACATCACCCTCGCCGTCAGGATCAAAATTAAAAACCATCACCATCAACAACTTCACCACATCAATATTTCTACATGAAAATCTCATCGTAACGATTAGCACCATTAAAACTCCCAATCCAGCCAGCTTGGTTTCACAGCACTCCGCATTCGCAGCCAAAGCGTTCAATCATCTGCGGAATTTCCAATAACCATTTAGCAACCGATGTTTGTGCCACTCTTGAGCTTGAGCAAATTAACTATGAATCAGCACACCCATGTGAATTTGATATTAATATTCTGCGATTAATTTAGTTCCAAGGGAGAAATCCGAGTTAAGATGAATCCGTTTGACTCAACTGTTGCTGCCGTCTTATGCGTATCCTGATTCTCGGAGCCGGCGCGACCGGCGGTTATTTCGGCGGACGCCTGGCCGAGGCCGGCGTCGATGTCAGCTTTCTGGTGCGACCACCACGGGCCGCACGCCTGCAACGCGACGGGTTGCGCATCCGCAGCCCGCGCGGCGACGCGGCGATCGCGGTGAGCACGCTCACCGCCGAGACGCTGCACAGCGCGGCGCAGGCGCGGCCGTTCGATCTGGTGCTGCTGAGCTGCAAGGCCTACGACCTGGAAAGTTCGCTGGACGCGGTGGCACCGGCGGTCCACGACGGCACCAGCGTGCTGCCGATCCTCAATGGCCTGCGCCACTATGGGGCGCTGGATGCGCGCTTCGGTGCGGAGCGGGTCGTCGGCGGGCTGTGCTTCATCAGCGCGGTGCTGGATGCCGACGGCGCGATCCAGCACCTGGCCAAGCCGGCCTCGCTGACCTTCGGCGAGCGCGACGGCCGCGGTGCAGACAGCGCGCGCGTGCGCGCCCTGGCGGAGGCCTGCGCGCGAGCCGACGTGGACCATCTGGCCACGCCGCGGATCGCGCAGGAGCAATGGATCAAGTACACCTTCCTCACCGCGCTGGCTGCGGCCACCTGCCTGATGCGTGCGCCGATCGGGCGTATCGTCGCCAGCGACGATGGGGTGACGCTGGTGCGCGGCCTGTATGCCGAGTGCACGGCGGTGGCCGCGGCGGCCGGCGAGCCGGTGCCGGAGGAAGCGCAGGCCAGTGCGCTGCACCTGCTGACGCAACCAGGCTCGCCGATGAAGGCGTCGATGCTGCGCGACCTGGAAGCCGGGCAGCAGGTGGAGGCGCAGCAGATCGTCGGCGACATGCTGGTCCGCGCTCGCGCCGCCGGGCAGGACGCGCCGCTGCTGATGGCGGCGTACTGCCACCTGCAGGCGTACCAGGCCGGCCTGCCCGCGCGCTGATGGTTGCCGCGGAAAGCCGGTGCCGCGCGCAACGCGCTCCTGCCCTGCGCGCACCAGCCACGGTGCTCCGGGAAATGCCGTATCCGCGCCGTCCCAAGGGCGGCGCTGCATCTTCGCGCGCCGCTGACGCGCCTGGCGCCTATGCTCGCCCACCATACAGGGGGCAAGCGACGGGCACGTGCATGGAAAAACTGTTCCGCGGCGGGCATTTCCTCATCATCCTGCTGTTCCTGCTGTGCGCGGCCGGGCTGATCTGCATGGCCGTGCTCGAGCTATGGCATGGCCTGACCCCGGGCGGCGAACTGGTGGTGCGCGACCGCTTCAACGTGGTGCTGGAAGCGATCGGGCTGCTCACGGTGGCGCTGGTGACCCTGGAACTGGGCCAGACCATCTACGAGGAGGAGGTGCAGCGCGACGTCAAGGTCAGTGGACCGACCCGGGTGCGTCGCTACCTGTCGCGGTTCTTCGTGGTCATCGTCATCGCCCTGGCGATCGAGACCCTGGTATCGATCTTCGAACTGATGCACGACGATCCGTCCAAGCTGCCCTACGCATCTGCCGTGGGCCTGTGCGCGGCGCTGCTGCTGGTCGCCTGGGGCGTGTTCGTCAAGCTCAACCGCAGTGCCGAGGAACTGGAGCCGGAAGCCATGGCGGAGGCCAAGCGCGAGGACGCGCAGGTCGATTGAGAGGCCGTAGTGCCGCCAATGGCGTTACCTGCGCAGCAGCGGCTTCACCCGCGACGAATGCAGAGTAAAGCCGACTGACACCGTCGTGCGTCGGGACTGAAGTCCCTCCCACAAGAAGACGCCAACCCACGCCGTCCAGGATCTCCACCGGCGCATCGGCCGGCACGGTCGCAGAGGATCGGCATGGCCACCGGACCATCCGCCGCGACGCGTTGCCCGGTCGCGGCTGAAGCCGCTCCCACAAAAGACGCGTACAGCCAAGCGCGCTTTTACGGATCCCCAATCCCCAATCACGAATCCCCAAACACGAAACCCGCCGCGTCGACGTACTCAGCTCGGCATCGGCAAACGGAAGAATGTTCGCGCGGCAGAAGTGCTGGCCGCGGCGACAGTGGCCACATCCTCACCACGGTCGCGCGCCAGCTCCTCGACGATGTGTGCGAGGAAAGCCGGTTCGTTGCGGCGGTCCTTCGGCGTCGGCTTGAGCGTGCGCGGCAGCAGGTACGGTGCATCGGTCTCGATCATCAGGCGCTCGGCGGGAATGTGCTTCACCAGCTCGCGCAGGTGCGCGCCGCGGCGCTCGTCGCACAGCCAGCCGGTGACGCCGATGTACCAGTCGCGATCCAGGTAGTCGAACAGTTCCTCGCGGTTGCCGGTGAAGCAATGCACCACCGCCGGGCCGAGCGTGCCGTCGAACTGGCGCATCAGCGCCATGAAGTCGGCATGGGCGTCGCGCTGGTGCAGGAACAGCGGCTTGCCGGTGTCCACCGCCAGCTGCAGCTGCCGCTCGAACGCGCGGTGCTGCGCCGGCCGCGGCGAGAAATCGCGGAAGTAGTCCAGGCCGCACTCGCCCACCGCCACCACTTCGGCATGCGCATGCAGCGCGCGCAGTTCGGCGTCGCATTCGGCGGTGTACTCCACCGCGTGATGCGGATGCACGCCGGCGGTGGCGTACAACACGCCCGGATGCTGCTGCGCCAGTTGCAGCGCCAGCGGCGAGTGCTCGCGGCTGGCGCCGGTGACCACCAGTTGCGCGACGCCGGCGGCGCGGGCGCGCTGCAGCACGGCGTCGCGGTCGCGGTCGAAGGACTCGTGGGTGAGGTTGGCGCCGATGTCGATCAGGGTCATGCGGTTGCGCGGGAATCAGCCGGGACAGCAGCCAATTGTACGGGCCACGCGCCTGTCGC
>NZ_NQYT01000063.1:0-23516 GCF_009192935.1 Xanthomonas sp. LMG 12461 | reverse complement strand
GAGGCGTCAGATGCTGAAGAGGAGCCGGGCCTGATGGCTCTGCTCGGCGCGGCTGAAGCAGCTCCCACATCAGGGCGATGCCGCTCCTGCATGGGTGCGACGGGTGGTGTGGTGGGAGGGACTTCAGTCCCGACGCGATAGCGCCGGAGTGAACCCGATGGCTCTGCTCGTTGCCGCTGATGGCCTGGAGGCCACATGGGCCGCTGCCACAAGCAACGAGGGGCACGTGGCGGCTGGGCTGAGCCTATTGTGTCTTGGGGTCGGTCGGCGGCAGGTTCGTGCGCCTGCCAGCAGATGAAGCGCCACCCCGCTGCGCCGTCCGCAGTCGCGGCAAGCAGCGGAGTCAGTGGCAGACGCGTGCGCCTGCCAGCAGATGAAGCCCCACCCTGCTGCGCCGTCCGCAGTCGCGGCAATTAGGGGAGTCAGTGGCAGACGCGTGCGCCTGCCAGCAGATGAAGCGCGACCCCGCTGTGCCGTCCGCAATCGCGGCAAGGAGCGGAGTCGGTGGCAGAATAGGCACTCTTTGCCCCCGGCCGACGTTTGCGCATGACCTATCTCCACCAGATCGATCCCATCGCCTTCTCGTTCGGGCCGGTGAAGGTGCATTGGTACGGGCTGATGTATCTGGCCGGCTTCATCTCGGCCTGGTGGCTGGGCCGCCGCCGCATCCGCGCCGGGCGCCTGCCCGGGGTGAACGAGGACGGCTTCTCCGATCTGCTGTTCTACGCGATGCTCGGCGTGGTGCTGGGCGGGCGCATCGGCTACATGCTGTTCTACGCCCTATCCGATTTCCTGGCCGACCCGCTGCTGATCTTCAAGGTGTGGGACGGCGGCATGAGCTTCCACGGCGGCCTGTTGGGCGTGCTGGCGGCCTGCCTGTGGTGGACGCGCAAGGTGCGCCTGCATTTCTTCGACACCGTCGATTTCATCGCGCCGCTGGTGCCGCTGGGCCTGGGCTTCGGCCGCATCGGCAATTTCGTCGGCGGCGAGTTGTGGGGCAAGTTGACCCACGCCGGCTGGGGCGTGATCTTCCCGCACGCGCCGATACAGGACGGCGTGGCCAATGCGCCGGCACTGGAGAGCCTGAAGAGTGCCGCGCAACTGCAGCAGCAATACGCCGCGGGCCTGCTCGATCGCTATGCCCGCCATCCGTCGCAACTGTACGAAGCGGCGCTGGAAGGATTGGTGATGTTCGTGGTGCTGTGGACGTTCTCGATGAAGCCGCGCGCGCGCTATGCGGTGTCCGGCTTGTTCGCGCTGCTGTACGGTGTGTTCCGCTTCGCCGTGGAATTCGTGCGGGTGCCGGATGCGCAACTCGGCTACCTGGCGTTCCATTGGCTGACCCGCGGCCAGCAGTTGAGCATCCCGCTGATCCTGCTCGGCCTGTTCCTGCTGTGGCGCTCGCGCAGCGCGCCGGTGCTGCAGCCGGTGCCGCCGCCGGAGGTGAGCAAGTGAAGCAGTACCTGGAATTGCTGCAGCACGTGCTGGAGCGCGGCGCGGAAAAATCCGACCGCACCGGCACCGGCACGCGCAGCGTGTTCGGCTGGCAGATGCGCTTCGATCTCAACGACGGCTTCCCGCTGGTCACCACCAAGAAGCTGCACCTGCGCTCGATCGTGCACGAGTTGCTGTGGTTCCTGAAGGGCGAGACCAACATCGCCTATCTCAAGGACAACAAGGTCAGCATCTGGGACGAGTGGGCCGACGCGCAGGGCGAGCTCGGCCCGGTGTACGGCAAGCAGTGGCGGCGCTGGACCGGTGCCGACGGTCTCGAGATCGACCAGATGCAGTGGCTGGTGGACGAGATCAAGCGCAACCCGGATTCGCGCCGGCTGGTGATCAGCGCCTGGAACGTGGCCGAGCTGCCGCAGATGGCGCTGATGCCCTGCCACAGCCTGTTCCAGTTCTATGTGGTCGACGGCAAGCTCAGCTGCCAGCTGTACCAGCGCAGCGGCGACATTTTCCTGGGCGTGCCGTTCAACATCGCCAGCTATGCGCTGCTGACCCACATGGTGGCGCAGGCCACCGGCCTGGGCGTGGGCGATTTCGTGCATACGCTGGGCGATGCGCATCTGTATTCCAACCACTTCGAACAGGCGCGCGAACAGCTGGCACGCACGCCGCGGCCGCTGCCGCAGCTGCGGCTGAATCCGGCGGTGACCGATCTGTTCGCCTTCACCTACGACGACATCGCCATCGAGGGCTACAACCCGCATCCGGCGATCAAGGCGCCGGTGGCGGTGTGAACAGCAGCTGGGAATCGGGAGTGGGGAATCGGGAATCGGCGAGCGCCGCCGTCGCGACGGGGACGGATTTGGAGCGGTCTACGCGCCCCTCGCTGCAGTTGAGCCTGCTCGCGGCGCTGGATCGGGCCAATGCGATCGGTCGCGACAACGACTTGCCGTGGCGCCTGCCGGACGATCTCAAGCGGTTCAAGGCGCTGACCCTGGGCAAGCCGGTGTTGATGGGGCGCAAGACCGCGCAGTCGCTGGGGCGCGCGCTGCCCGGGCGCTTGAACCTGGTGATGACCCGTTCCGGGCAGGTGCCGTTCGCGGACATGCAGGCGGTGGCGTCGCTGCAGGCGGCGATCGACGCGGCGCGTGAGGCCGGCGCCACGGAACTGGCGGTGATCGGCGGCGGCGACATCTTCGCCCTGACCCTGCCGTTGGCCGAGGTGCTGTACCTGACCCATGTCGACACCGCGGTCGACGGCGCCGATGCGCATTTCCCCGCGTTCGATCCGGCGCAATGGGAGGTGGTGGCGCGGCAGGCGCATCCGGTGGATGCGCGGCATGCGCTGGCCTTCGAATTCGTGGATTACCGGCGCCGGGCTGGCGCGGTGTAAGCAGCGGCTGTGGCGGATGCCGGCGCACATGCCGGGATTGTTAGGAGCAGCTAGCCGCGACACGCATTCCCGGGAACGCCTGTCGCGGCTGAAGCCGCTCCTGCGAAACCGCAACGTCTCGCGTTAGACCTATTCCTGCTCGGGCGCAGCAGAGGCAGCCGGCGCCGGTTGTCCACGGTTCGGCGCGCTGCGCCGCCGCGGCGTGGCGGTGCGCGCCGCCGGCGGCGGTCCCTGCACCGGCCGGCCGGGGACCTGCACGACCTGCAGGTCCTCGCTGTCCAGGCGCAGGGCGGTGAGTTTGCCACCCCAGACCGCGCCGGTGTCGATCGCGTGCACGCCCTGGGTGATGGTCAGGCCCAGCGTCGACCAGTGTCCGCAGACGATCTTCAGGTCGCGCTCGACCCGCCCCGGCACCTCGAACCACGGGTACAGACCCTGCGCCTGGGTGCCGGGCGTGCCCTTTTCCTCGATCGCGATGCGCCCGCGGGGGGTGCAGTAGCGGGCGCGGGTGAACAGGTTGATGATCGCGCGCGAACGGTCGTAGCCGGTCAGGCCCGGCGACCAGGCCGGGCGGTCGCCGTACATGTTGCGGAACAGCTTGCGGTAGCCGTTGCCGTGCAGCTGCTGCTCCACCTCGCGTGCATGCTTCTCGGCCAGCGCGGTGGTCCACTTCGGCGCCAGGCCGGCGTGGATCATCATCCAGCCGAGCTGGCGGTCGGCATGCAGCAGCTTCTGCATGCGCAGCCAGGTCAGCAGTTCGTCGCGATCCTCGGCCAGCACGATGCGTTGCAGGTCCGGATTGACCTTGCGCTGTTCGTCCGGGCTGCGCTCGCCGATCGCCAGCAGCGACAGGTCGTGGTTGCCCAGCACCACCACGCTGTGTTCGCGCAGCGAGTGCACCAGGCGCAGGGTCTCCAGCGATTGCCCGCCGCGGTTGACCAGGTCGCCGCAGAACCACAGCCGGTCCACCGCCGGATCGAAGCGGATCTTCTCCAGCAACTGCTGGGTGATGTCGTAGCAACCCTGCAGGTCGCCGATCGCCCAGACCGCCATCAGTGCAGGGTCCGCGGGACGGACAGCACGAACGGCGCGATCGCGGCGATGAAATGGGTGCCGTCGTCGGCTTCCATGTCGTAGTGGCCGCGCATCGTGCCGTGCTCGGTTTCCAGTACCAGCCCGGAGGTGTAGCGGAAATCCTCGCCCGGGCGCAGCCGCGGCTGTTCGCCGACCACGCCATCGCCGTCGACGCGTTCGATGCGGCCGTTGCCGTCGGTGATCTCCCAGTGGCGGGCGATCAGGCGCGCGGCGACGCGGCCGCGGTTGTGGATGCGGATCGTGTAGGCGAACGTGTAGCGTCCGTCCTCCGGCGCCGATTGGTCGTCGAGGAATCGGGGCGACACTTCGACCTCGATCCGATAGGGGGCGTCATCGTTCATCCCCACAGTTTAGAGCGTGTTTTGCCCTTTGAGGCGAGATGCGTCAGCGGTTGTCACTGTCAGGCGGCTGACGCGTGGCAGTGGCCCTGGCTGCCGCCTGCGCGAGCCGCCCGTGCGGGCCTGTTGTTGCCGCGGGCAGTGCGCAGGAGGGCTGTCGTTCGCGGTGGCAGTCTGTGTTGTGCGGCTTGCCAAGTTGCGGTTTCGAGGCGGTGCCGTCATCACCATGTCTACGGCGCAGGTCGGCGACGCCTGCGCCGACATGCAAGGAGCGGAGCAACGCGTGCGCAGAGGTTCGCACCACGCATGCATGCGCGCGCCGCGCGGGACGTCCGCTCAGGCGTGCGCGATGTTGGCCAGGCGCACGAAGTCGGCGACCTCGAGCTGCTCGGCGCGCGCGTCCGGACGCACGCCCGCGGCCTCGAACTGCGCGGCATCGCAGACGCCGTTCAAGGCGTTGCGCAGGGTCTTGCGGCGCTGCCCGAACGCGGCGCGGACCACGTCGGCGAAGCGTTTGGGATCGGCGATGCCCACCGTCTGCGGCGGCCGCGGCACCAGCCGCACCACGGCCGAATCCACCTTCGGCGGCGGCCGGAACGCGCCCGGCGGCACCACGAACAGCGAGGTCACCTCGCAGTAGGCCTGCAGCATCACGCTGAGTCGGCCGTAGACCTTGCTGCCCGGGTCGGCGGCCATGCGGTCGACCACTTCCTTCTGCAGCATGAAGTGCATGTCGGCGATCGCTGCGGCGTGGTCCAGCGCATGGAACAGGATCGGCGAGGAGATGTTGTAGGGCAGGTTGCCGACCAGGCGGATGCGCGCGCCCTCGGCCAGGGCGGCGAAATCCACCGACAGCACGTCGCGGTTGAGGATGGTCAGTTCGCCGACGTCGGCCGCTGCCGCGGTCAACGGCGCGATCAGGTCGCGGTCGAATTCGATCACGGTCAGCTGGCCATGCCGGCGCAGCAGCGGGAAGGTGATCGCGCCCTGGCCCGGGCCGATCTCGACCAGCCGGTCGCCCGGCTTGGGATCGACCGCGCGGACGATGCTGTCGATGTAGTGGCGATCGCTGAGGAAGTGCTGGCCAAGGGATTTCTTGGCCGGGGCGCCGAAGCCGGAAGAGGAAGTCATGGCCGGCATTTTATCGGCATGCACGGGGCGGCGCGCGCTCGCAGCGACGCAGGAGCGGCATCACCGGGCCCGCCCTGGTTGCGGCAGATCGCGAACGGCGCCCGGATATGCGCCTAGGACTGCGCGCGGCGCGCCGCCAGTTGCGCGCACAGCGCAGTGGCAGCGAACAGGCTGGACGGGTCGGCCACGCCGCGGCCGGCCAGCTCCAGCGCGGTGCCGTGGTCGACCGCCACGCGTGGGTAGGGCAGGCCCAGGGTCAGGTTCACCGCCTGCTCGAAGCCGCTGTACTTGAGTACCGGCAGGCCCTGGTCGTGGTACATCGCCAGCACCGCGTCCACGCTCGCCAGCTTCTGCGGCAGGAACGCGGTATCGGCCGGGAGCGGGCCGAGCAGGCGCATGCCCTCCGCGCGCAAGGCGTCCAGCACCGGCTGCATCACCTGGATTTCCTCCAGGCCCAGGTGACCATCCTCGCCGGCATGCGGGTTCAGCCCCAGCACCGCGATGGTCGGCGTGGCGATGCCGAACGCGTGGCGCAAGGCGGCCTCGGTGATGCGCAGGCTGCGTTCCAGCAGGGCCGGCGTGAGTGCATCGGCGACCGCGCGCAGCGGCAGGTGGGTGGTGACCAAGGCTACGCGCACGATGGCATTGGCCAGCATCATCACCACCTCGCGGCCGGCGTGTTGGGCCAGCAGTTCGGTGGTGCCGGTGTAGGCGATGCCGCCGGCGTTGATCGCCGCTTTATGGACCGGGCCGGTCACCACGCCGTCCAGTTCCCCGCTCAGGCAGGCATCGGCCGCCTGGGTCAGTGCGGCGATCACCGCAGCCGCGTTGGCCGGTTCGGTCGCGCCAAAGCGGCTTGGCACGGCATTGGCGACCGTGCGCAGGCGCAGATCGCCGGGGGCGACGGCAGGGCTGGATTCGGGCAGCAGCTGCAGCGGCAGCGACAGCGCCGCCGCGGCGGCGCGCAAGGTGTCGGGATCGGCGAAGGCCAGGAGCTGGCAATCGTGACGCGGCTGTTGCGCCAGCCGCACGCACAGCTCCGGGCCGATCCCGCCCGGCTCGCCCGGCACCAGCGCGAGCGAGGGGCGCATGGATCAGGGCTTGGCGGCGGGCGCCGGCGCGGGCGTGGCCGCCGGCGCAGTGGCGGCGTCGGTGTTGCCCACGCGCAGGTCGACGTAGGCTTCGCCGCGCATTTCCTGCAGGAAGCGGTTGTATTCCTCTTCCAGCTTGCGGCGGCCGATGGTCTCGCGGACCTGGGCGCGCTGGGTATCGCTGGTCACGTCGGTCTGGCGCTCGCCGACGCGCTGCACGATGTGCCAGCCGGCCTCGGTGCGGAACGGCTGCGAAATCTGGCCGTCCTGCAGGCTCGCGACGTGCTGGCCGAAGTCCGGGCCGAACGCGTCGGCCGGGAACCAGCCCAGATCGCCGCCCTGGCTGCGGCTGTTGGTGTCTTCCGAGGCTTCCTTGGCCACGGCCTGGAAGTCGGCGCCGCCGGCGATGCGGGCGCGCAGCGTCTCGATCTTGGCCTTGGCGGCCGCGTCGGGCTGCGCATCGTTGACCCGGATCAGGATGTGGCGGGCGTGGTACTCGGTGACCGTCTTCTTTTCCGGATTGGCCGAGGCGTCGCGCACTTCGACCAGCTTCAGCAGCTGGAAGCCGCTGGGGCCGCGCAGCGGGCCGGCGACCTGGCCCGGCTTCATGTCGCGGATCAGCTGCGCGAACGCGTTGGGGATCTCGTCCAGGCTGCGCCAGCCCAGGTCGCCGCCTTCCAGCGCGTTGGGGCTGTCGGAATAGCGCACCGCCGCGGCGTTGAAATCGATCTCGCCCTTGTCGATCAGGTTCTTGACCCCGTCGATCTTGCCCTGGGCGGTCTTGATCTGCTCGGCGGTGGCGCCTTCCGGCAGGCCGACCAGGATGTGTGCCAGGTGGTACTGGGTGCCGGTGGTGGCTTGCTGCGCCAGCGCCGCGTCGACTTCGGCCTCGCTGACGTTGATGCGGCTCTGCGCAAAGCTCTGGCGCAGGCGCTGCACGGTGATTTCGTCGCGCACCGAGTTGCGGAAGTCGGTGTAGGACATGCCGTCGGCAGCCAGCTTCTTGCGCAGCCCATCCACGTCGGTGCCGTTCTGCTGGGCGATGCTGGCGATGGCGCGGTTCAGTTCGTCGTCGCCGACGCGGATGCCGGTGCTGTTGGCGCGCGCGACCTGCAGCTTGACCAGCACCAGACGCTCCAGCACCTGCCGCTGCAGCACGTTATCCGGCGGCAGCTGCGCCTCGCGGCCGGCATACTGCGCCTTCACGTTGCGCACGGCACGATCCAGTTCGCTCTGCAGTACGACATCCTCGTCGACCACCGCGGCGATGCGGTCCAGCGGTTGGGTTTGTTGCGCGGCGGCCGGAGCGGACACGCCGGCGATCGCCACCAGGGCGGCGAGAAAAACAGAAAGGGTCTTGGTCATGGAATCTGGTTCGGATCGTAAGCGTCCGGATCGGTCGTGGTGTTGCTGGGCGGGACCAAGTACAGGTCGTCGCGGTTGTAGCCGAGAATAGCACGGCGCAGAACGCGGTCCGTGTCCTGGCCCAGGGACGACAGCCCCTTGAGCACGAACTCGATCTGGAAGGCGGTATCCAGCGCGCCGGTGCGGTTGCGCACGTAGCGCCGCGCCAGCGCCCGCACCGCCAGACAGCAGCTGTCCCACTGCACGCCGAGGATGCTTTCCAGCGGCTTCTTGTCCATCAGCGAGTAGTAATGCCGGCCAACGACGCTCCAGGTCGGATTGATCGGGTACAGGAACGACACGTCGGCCTGTTCCAGCAGATCGCGGCGGTAGCGGTAGGCGATATTGACGATGCCGTCGCCGGGCATCAGGTAGCGCGCGCGGAAGCTGGCCAGGTCCTTGCGCCGGTACTTGGGATCCCACTGGTAGGTGGCGCCCAGGTTCCAGCGATCGTTGATCATGTAGTTGGCATCGGCGACCCAGGCCGACTTGCCCTGCTCGATGGTGGTGTCGCTGTTGGGCAGGCTGACCCGCGAATCGCTGAAATACAGGATCTGGCCGAGGCTGACCGACAACTTCTCCTTGCCATCGTCCTGGCGCAGCAGGCGCGAGCTCAGGGCCATGGTCAGCTGGTTGGCGTCGTTCTGGCGGTCGGCACCGGTGTAACGCGAATCGCGGAACAACTGGCCCCAGCTGAAGGTGAACTCACGGGTGTCGAAGATCGGCAGGTCGTTCTGGTCGCGGTACGGCGTGTACAGGTAGAACAGTCGCGGTTCCAGGGTCTGCAGATAGTTGGTGTTGCCCCACTTGGTATCGCGGTCGAAGTACACGCCCGCATCGACCGTGGCGATCGGCAGGCTGCGCGAGGGCGTGGTGTCGCCGCCGAGCGTGGCCGCCAGATCCTTGTCCAACTGATAGGCGGTATAACGCCAGGCCAGGGTCGGCTTGAGGAACCAGGCGGCGCCGGCCAGCGGCATCGAGATGTAGGGCTTCAGGTCCAGGCGGCTGCCGCCGGGGCGCGGGGTGACCACGCCGGTGCGTTCGTAGGTGCCGTCGGTGGTTTTCTGATGGATATCGTCGTGCACGAAGCGCACCGCTTCGCTGTACAGCCCGGCTTCGAAATAGTTGCCGAACGACTGGTCCCAGTTGAAGAAGGCGCGCGGCTGGCGGTTGTACGGCAGCGCATCCTCGGTCAGGGTGTAGTCGGTCAGCTGCCAGCGGTCGGCCATCACGCCGGCGGTCCAGGTCTCGCCGGTGCCGTAGACGCCGATCGTGCTCTGGATGTTGGACACCGCATTGCCGAGCAGGCGGTTGGAGAAGTCCTCGGTGTAGCGCTCGTCGCTGACCCATGCCAGCGAAGCGCGCGCCTGCCACTGCGAATTGATGTTGTGGTAGCCCTGGTAACTGAAGCGGCCGCGATCCTTGTCGCGCAACTTGTCGTCCGGCAGGTAGGCGGCCTGCAGCTCACCCTTGCCGCCGTCGTAGAGATAGCGGAATTCGCTGCCCAGCATCAGGCCGCGGCGGGCCATGAAGCGCGGATACAGGGTGGCGTCGTAGTTCGGCGCGAGGTTCAGGTAGTACGGCTGGGTGTAGTCGAAGCCGTTGCGGCTGGACATGCCGATCGCCGGGAACAGGAAACCGCTGCTGCGGCGATCGTCGATCGGGAACTTGAACCAGGGCGCGTACAGGATCGGGAAGTTGTAGATCTTCAGGATCGCGTTGCGCGCGGTGCCGAAGCCTTCGTCGTTGTCGACGTCGATTTCCGGCGCGTGCAGCTCCCACACCCGCTGCGAGGGGTCGCAGGTGGTGTAGGTGGAGCGATGCATCTGCCCCAGCGCACCCTGCAGGTCGACCGAGTCGGCCTTGCCGTTGCCGCGGCGGGCCAGCAGCTGGTAGCGGATGTTGGTGATCTTGTGGGTGTCGGTGTCCTGATTGCCCTCGGCGCGATCGGCGATCATGCGGATCGACGAGTCCTGGTAGCGCACGTGACCCTCGGCAATGTAATTGCCGGTCTCGGTATCCACCCGCAGGCTGTCCGTGCCCATGAACTGGTCGCCGCGCTTGAGCGCGACGTTGCCGGTGTAGTTGGGGATGGTGGTGGTGCCCGACAGCTGGTCGCCTTCGATATTGGTCGGCTGCTGCTCGCGATTCTGCGCCAGCTTGGGATCCGGCTGCTGCGCGTCGTCGAACTTGGGCAGCACGTCCGGGGTCGGGCACAGGCCCCAGTTCGGCGGCTTTTCAGCCGCCAATGCCGGCAGGCACAGGGCGATACTGAACGGAAGAGGGAGCAGGCGAAGGGTTCGGCGCACGCGCGTCAGGTATCGGGCGAAAACGGTCGCTAGCTTGCCCCATCCCGTGCATAGGGGCAATGAAGGCGTCCCCGGGGCGGGGGACGGGGTTCATCGGCCTGGCGGAGCGGGGTTTCGATCCGGGCGTGCCGCGCCGCGGCCGCCGCCGCGCGGGCGCGGATCCTCAGCGCAGCGCGTCGACGTGGGCGACGCTGCCCTCGCGCAGTGCCTGCAGGTCGTAGCCGCCTTCCAGCAGGGACACCACCCGGCCGCGCGCGTGCCGCTGCGCGACTGCGCGCAGTTCGGCGGTGATCCAGCCGAAATCCTCGGTCTCCAGCATCAGGTCGGCCAATGGGTCGCGCATGTGCGCGTCGAAGCCGGCCGAGATCAGCAGCAGCTGTGGCTTGAACGCGTCCAGCAGCGGCAGCATCTGGTCGGCCCAGGTGTTGCGGAAGCGGAAACCGCCGCTGCCCGGTGGCAGCAATGCGTTGTGCAGGTTGCCGACGCCGCGGTCGTGGACCCCGCCGGTGTGCGGGAACAGCCCGGACTGGTGGGTGCTGAGGTACTGCACCTTCGGCTCGCGCTCGAAGATCGCCTGGGTGCCGTTGCCGTGGTGCACGTCGAAATCGACGATGGCGATCCGCTCCAGGCCGTGCGTGTCGCGGGCGTGGGCGGCGGCCACGGCCACGTTGTTGAACAGGCAGAAGCCCATCGCGGTGTCGGCGGTGGCGTGATGGCCGGGCGGGCGCACCGCGCAGAAGGCGGTGTCGGTGACACCGTGCATCACCGCATCCACAGCGGCGATGCCGGCGCCGGCGGCGCGCAGTGCGGCCGCGCGCGAGCCGGGCGAGAGGACCGTGTCCACGTCGAGCATTTGCGGGCCGTCGAGATCGGCCAGAACGCGATCGATCAGTTCGCGCTCATGGACCCGGGCCAGGTCGCCGAGCTTGGCCAGCGGCGCCTCGCGCCATTCCAGCGCAGGAAACGCCTCGCGCAGCGCGGTGGTCACCGCCTCCAGGCGCTGCGGCCGTTCCGGGTGTTCCGGTCCGGGCGCGTGGCCCAGGCAGGCAGGATGGGTATAGATCAGCATGCGCGGCCGCGGCCCGGGCGTGGCTCAGGCCTGGCGCCGGTCGTGGCGCCACAGCACTTCGCCGTGGCCGTCGGCCCGCGCCAGCACCCGCGCCAGCACGAACAGCAGGTCGGACAGGCGGTTGAGGTAGCGCACCGCTTCCGGGCGCACCGCGTCCTGCCGCGACAGCGCCACTGTCTCGCGCTCGGCGCGGCGCACGATGGTGCGGGCCAGGTGGCAGCGCGCCGCCGCCTCGCCGCCGGCGGGCAGGATGAAGTCCTGCAGCGGCGGCAGGGTGTCGTTGTAGCGGTCCAGGTGCCGTTCCAGTGCGTCGATGTCGGCGGCATGGATCGCGGCATGGCCAGGGATGCACAGCTCGCCGCCGAGGTCGAACAACTGGTGCTGGATTGCGGTCAGCAACTGCCGCACGTCCTCGGCCAGCGGGCAGGCCAGGACCACGCCGATCGCCGAGTTGGCTTCGTCCACGGTGCCGTAGGCGGCGACCCGTGCCGAGTCCTTGCCGACCCGGTTGCCGTCGCCCAGGCCGGTGCTGCCGTCGTCGCCGGTGCGGGTGTAGATCTTGGAGAGGCGGTTGCCCATCCTAGTCAGTGACCGACCGGCTGGCCGCGCTGGCCCAGCCGCGCTAGCTGCTCGACGCCGACCTGGACCGCCGCGGCCAGCGCCACATACAGGCTGGCGCTGCCCAGGTAGGGCAGCAGCCAGTCGCTGTAGTTCTGCCACCAGCCGGCCAGGGTCGGGTTCGGCACGCTGCGGCTGACCCAGTAGAAGCTGCCTTGCGCCAGCAGGTGGCACAGCGCCACCGCCACCAGCAGGCTGCCGGCAGCCAGGCCCAGGGCGCGCCAGTCGGCACCGTGGTAGCGCCGCGCCAGCCAGGCGCCGCCGGCCCACAGCACGAAATAGGCCGGGATCAGGCACCAGTAGGCCGGCGACACGCAGTAGTGCTGCCAGAAATCCAGGCCCTGGCTGCGGATGACCAGATAGTCGACCAGCACCGCCAGCGCCATCAGCAGCGGGAATGCCCAGCGGGTCCAGCTGCGCAGGTAGAAGCCGCCGACGAAGAACACCGCCCACGACGCGTCCGGGATCGCCCCGAAGTGGTTGATGCGGGTCGCGGCCAGCAGCGCGGTCAACAGCAGCAGGGCGGGGAGGCGGTGGGTGGAAGGCGTCATGACGGCGGGCACCGGGGCACGTAAGACCCCGGATTCTACTGGAAGCGCGGCGCGCGCGAGCGCCGTGCGCCGCTGCCGCCACGGCACGCAAGCTGGGCGGTGGCGCTCACCGGGCAGACGGGTGCGGGTCGTATCATGGCCGGATGAGCAAACGACATGACGTAGTGATCGTCGGCGGCGGCCTGGTCGGCGCCAGCCTGGCCATCGCCCTGGACCGGCTGGGGGTGGACGTGGGTCTGGTCGAGGCCGCACCGCCGGGCGCGTTGCCGCCGGTATTCGACCAGCGCAACCTCAGCTTCGCCGCCGCCACGGTCAACGCGCTGAGCGCGCTCGGGGTGATGCAGCGGCTGCGCGCGCCGACCGGCCCGATCCGCCGCATCCATGTCAGTCGCGCCGGCGATTTCGGCCGGGTGCGGCTGGAGGCCGCCGACTACGGACGCGAGGCCTTCGGCCAAGTGGTCGTCGCGCGCGACTTCGGCGAGGCGCTGGAGGCCAGCTTGGCGGCGACCACGCGGCTGACCCGCTACCGCCCGGCGCAGTTCGTGGCACTGGAGCCCGACGCCGAGCATGGAGAGCGCCGGGTGCGCATCGCCCGCGACGGCAGCGAGCAGGTCCTGCACGCGCGCCTGCTGGTCGGCGCCGACGGCAGCGCCAGCGCGGTGCGCGAGGCGCTGGGCATCGCCGCGGCGCGCCATGATTTCCAGCAGACCCTGTTCGTGGCGCGGGTGCGCGGCAGCCGCCAGCCCGACGGCACCGCCTACGAGCGCTTCCGCGACGACGGCCCGACGGCCTTGTTGCCGCGCGGCGACCGCCATTACGGCGCGATCCACGCGGTGGCCGCCGAGGACGCCGACGCGGTGACGGCGCTGGACGAGGGGGCCTGGCTGCAGCGGCTGCAGGACGCGCTGGGCTGGCGCGTCGGCCGCCTGCTCGGTAGCGGCGAGCGCAGCGCCTATCCGATCGTGCAGGTGCTGGCCGAGCGGCTGACCGATGCGCGCGCGGTGCTGCTGGGCAATGCCGCGCAGACCTTGCACCCGCTGGGCGCGCAGGGCTTCAACCTGGGCCTGCGCGATGCGCTGACCCTGGCCGAACTGATCGAGCGCGACGGCACCGACCCGGGCGCGCCGGCGCTGCTGCAGCAGTACGCGCAGCGCCGCGAGCAGGATCGCCAGCGCACGGTGACGTTCTCCGGCGGGCTGGCGCGGCTGACCGCCAATCCGACCCCGCTGCTGCGCCCACTGCGCAGCCTGGGCCTGCTGGCGGCGGCGCAGGCCGCGCCGCTGCAGTCGTTCCTGGTCGGCGGCGCGATGGGCTTCCGCGGCGATGTGCCGCAGCTGTGCCGGGAGACGCGCGCATGAGCCGGCGCGGCGTGCTGGATGTGGTGGTGGTGGGCGGCGGCGTGGTCGGCGCGGCCTGTGCGCTGGCCCTGGCCGGCGAAGGCCTGGCGGTGGCGCTGGTCGAGGGCCGCGAGCCGCCGCGCTGGTCGTCGGAAACGCCGGACCTGCGGGTCTATGCCTTCGCCCCGGACAATGCGGCGCTGCTGCAGGGCCTGGGCGTGTGGCCGCAGGTCCTCGCCAGCCGCGCCAGCGCGTACCGGCGCATGCGCGTGTGGGATGCCGGCGGCGGTGGCGAGTTGGCCTTCGACGCCGACACCCTGGGCCGCGACCAACTCGGCTGGATCGTCGAACACAATCTATTGGTCGAACAGCTGTGGGCGGCGCTGCCTGCGGCCGGCGTGCAGGTGCATTGCCCGGCACGAGTGGAGGCGCTGGAGCCATCGGCCGAGCGTGCGCGCCTGCGCCTGGACGACGGCAGCCGCTTGGACGCGCGTCTGGCGATCGCCGCCGACGGCGCCGAGTCCACGGTGCGCGGCCTGGCCGGGCTGGACGCGCCGGCGCACGACTACGGCCAGCGCGGCGTGGTCGCCTTCGTGCAGACCGAACAGCCGCACCAGGACACGGCCTGGCAGCGTTTCCTGCCGGGCGGCCCGCTGGCGTTCCTGCCGTTCGCCGACGGCCGCAGCTCGATCGTGTGGACCTTGCCCGAGGCCGAGGCGGCGCGGGTGCTGGCGCTGGACGATGCGGCGTTCGGCGCCGAACTGACCCAGGCCTTCGGCGCCCGCCTGGGCGCGGTGCGCGCGCTGTCGCCGCGGCTGGGCTTCCCGCTGCGCCGGCAACTGGTGGAGGCCTACCAGCGCGGCCGCCTGCTGGTGCTGGGCGATGCCGCGCACGTGGTGCATCCGCTGGCCGGGCAGGGCGTCAACCTGGGCCTGCGCGACGTCGCCGCGCTGGCGACACTGGTGCGGCAGGCGCAGACGCAGCGGGTCGACTGGGCGGCGCCGCAGCGGTTGGCGCGCTGGGCGCGTGGTCGCCGCAGCGACAACACCGTGGCCGCCTACGGCTTCGATGCGATCAACCGGCTGTTCTCCAACGACGAGCTGCACCTGACCCTGCTGCGCGGCCCGCTGCTGGGCCTGGCGGGCAAGCTGCCGTTGTTGATGCACGGTTTCTGGAAGCGCGCTTCCGGCGTGTGACTGCGCGCTCCGGCCCGGCGCGGCGGCCGCAGATTCGACCACGCGCGCCGAGCGGCGCCCGTCCCCTCATCCGCCCCTTCGGGGGCACCTTCTCCTGGAGGGAGAAGGAAGCGCCAGCGTCGGCTGGTTTGCTTGAGCCCCTCTCCCCTCGGGAGATGGGTTGGGGTGAGGGTAGGGCGCGAAGCGCAGCACGCAGGCCGCGTTCCTGCCATGGAGAACGACGATGCAAGACGCGCCCCGGACGCAGACCGTGGATCTGCTGATTTCCCATAGCCAGGTGCAGTTGCGTGCCCGCGCCTTCGACGAGGCCGCCTGCCGCTGGGGCCGCGCAATCTGGAGCAGGGCGCGGTCCTGCATCGCGACTACGTGGTGTTCGATCCGTTGCCCGAGGACGCGTTCGGCGCGCAGGTGCACCTGGTGCTGGCCGAGGCGTTCGCGCCCGATCCGCGTGCGCAGCGGCGCATGCAGGTGCCGTTCCGGGTGAATCCGGATGCGCGGGTGCAGGTGGCGTCTGCCGCCGAGGCCTTCGATGTGACACTGGCGCTGCAGCCTGGCGACTACGCGCTGTACTACGAAGTCTGCGAAGGCGACGACGAGGTGTATTACCGGCTCACCCTGGTGCCGGCGGCGCAGCCGGTCGCGGCGCGCTATCTGCTGGACGATCCCTGGGGCGGGGTGCGGGATGCGCCGCTGCAGGAGGGACTGCTGTAGCTGTCGTCAGCGCGGTGGGCGAGGCCGAGCGGCAGGGTGGCGTGGTGGAAGACACGCGCTGCGAGGAGATCGGGTCGATGCAGCGGCGATGGCGGCGTCAGTGTGGGTGAGGCGGTTGCGCGATGCTGTGGCGCTCGCGTTGCCGGTGTCTGCGGTGTTGCCGCTTCAGAAAACAATCGCGCCGCATGCGGCGGGAAGGCCGCAGGCGGCGCGCGTGGTGGAGAGGGTGCGGGTCAGTCTCCGCGTGGGTCGCGTCACGTCGACATCCAGCCTTCCAGGTCGGCCTTGCTCAGGCGGCCGTGGTGATGCACGTCGACGGCATCGAACTCGGCGTACAGCGTCGGGTCGGCCTTGGCTTCGGCGCGGCTGATGTAGCCGTCATGGTTGCGGTCGAGCTTGGCGAAATCGATGTGGTAGTCGCCGACGATCGAGTTCGGTTCGACCGAGGTGACATTGATGATCTGGCCGTTCTGGTGCAGGGTCACTTCGTCCGGCGCCGACTGCGCCATGGCCAGCGCCGGCGCGGCAAGCAGCGCGAACGCGAACGGGACGAGACGAGGAACGATGCGGTTCATGGCACGACTCCTGTTGCTGGGAAGGAGTCAAGAACATAGGCCTGGCCGAATTAATCGACGCTAAAAAAATCGGGCGTTCGCATCTGCACGTCGGCGCTGTTTAGCAAGCGTTTCCAATGCACCCTGCAACACGACCGAGGGTGCGCCGGCGCCCGCCATGGCGGCGCCGGACGCGCTCTGGTGCAGCTACAGCCAGCCGGCCAGCTGCGCGCGGCTGAGGCGGCCGCTGCGGGTGGTGTCCAGCGCGTCGAACTCGTCGGCCAGCGACGGGTTGGCCTGCGCTTCGCTGCGGCTGATGTAGCCGTCGTGGTCGGTGTCCAGCGCCTCGAAGTCGATGCGGTAGCTGCCGGCCACACGGTCCGGCTGGATGCTGCGCACGGTCACCTGCGCTTCGCCGGGCGTGGCCGGCAACTGCACCTGGTGAGTGACCACGCCATTGCTGAGCGGCTGCGCGCGCACGTTGACCGGCACGTCGCGCAGCGGCTCGGTGGTGGCGCTGGAGGCAGTGTTGAGATTCTGCGCCGCGGCCGGCGCGGCGCAGGCGCACAGGCAGCAGAGCAGGGCGAGGGAACGGCAGGACATGGACACAACGCAACTCCAGTATGGCGATGGATGGCGGCCCCGGCTCAGCCGGGGATGAACGGAAACGCGAGCTTCAACAGGCCCTTCAGCCCGCCCTCGGCAGTGCTGGCGACGGCCTTGGCGCCGAGGCTGTTCAGGGCGCGGCGTACGTCCTCCCAGCGTAGCTTGCTCACGTCCTTCTTCAACAGGTCGGCGACCTCTTCGGCGGTGGGCGCCAGCTTCTGCAGTTCCTGCGTCACCTTGTCCGGCTCCGGTTGCAGGTAGCCCCAGCGCTCGGCGATCTTCAGCAGCGTGTCGAAGCGCACCGCCATCACGTCGCGGTTGCGCTCGTACACGGGCATGGCGCCGACGTCGACGATGGCCTGTTCGAAGCGCTGCTGGTCGTCGGGATGCTCGATGCGGATCGCCAGGAAGCCGTCCTTCTTGCTGCGCTCGCTGACATGCTTTGCCCCGGCGCGCAGGTTGTCCTCGGTCAGCACCGTGGCGACGATGCGCTGCAGCGCCGCCTCGTTGTCCTCCGGCACCAGCGCACGCCAGCGCGCATAGCCGTCGCGGCGCAGGCCCTTGACCTTGGCCGGGGTCACTCGCAGGCGCATCGCCACCGCGTTGTTGGAATCGCTGCGCGAGATCGCGCCGTCGCGTTCCAGCAACACGAAGATCAGCAGTTCCAGGTCGCGCTTGGTCAGCGACTGGAAGCCCTGCAACAGGGTCAGGCGCAGGAATTCGTCGGCGAAGCCGGCCGGGTTGTTCAGTTCGATCGGCTGCATGTGCGCGGCCCTCCAGTCAGTGCAGCCAGGATGCCAGGGGACCATTGCGCGGGCTGAGACGCCGCTGCGATACGCATCCCATCAGCGTCCGTGCTCGCGGCCGGGGCGGTCGCTGCGGAAGGTTTCGATCGCGCCACGGTCCTGCAGGGTCACGTCGACATCGCGCCCGTCGGCGCCGCCGAAGGCCAGGTTGGTGGGCTTGCGGCCCTTGGTCGCGACCTCGTGCAGCAGCGTGCCGTCGGGCGCCAGCACGATCACCTTGCCGGCGTCGTAGCGGGCCACGTACAGGTTGCCGTCGACGTCGCAGCGCATGCCGTCCAGGCCGGCGTCGGTGAAGCTGGCGAACAGCCGCTTGTTGGAGACGGCGCCGTCGGCCGCACGGTCGTAGACCCAGATCCGCCGCTGCACGCTCTCGTTGACGTACAGGCGCTTGCCGTCGGGGCTGACCTCGATGCCGTTGGTGGTGCCCATGCCGGTCTCGATCAGATGCGCGCTGCGGTCGCGGTCGATGCGCCACAGCTGGCCGCCGTCGTGCTTCCAGTCCGGGTCGCTGGCGTACAGGGTGCCGTCCGGCGCCATCGCGATGTCGTTGGGCTGGAACGCGCCCGGCAGCGTGGCGTAGACCTCGATGCGCTTGCTGCGCAGGGCGATGCGCAGGATGCGGTGCTGGCCGTAGTCCGCAACGTACATGCGCCCGCGGCGGTCGAAGCGGATGCCGTTGCCGATGCTGCCGTCGGGAAGATCCACGAACAGCGTGGCCTGGCCGCGGCCGTCGGCGTCGCGCTGGACCCGGCCGATGCTGCCGTCGTGGGCGAAGTTGACCACGTATAGCGCACCATCGGGACCCGTCGCAGGCCCTTCGATCTTGTCGGTGAATACGCCATCGCCGACCAGGTCGCGGGCGCGGAACAGGGGTTCCTGCGCCCCGGCCGGGGCAGCCAGCAGCAGGGCGAGGGCGGCAAGCAGTGGGCGGCAGCGCATCGGGTGTCCGAACGGCGGGGGAGGCGGCAGTGTGCCAGACGCCCCCGGCGCATCGCGCGATAGCGCTCACAGTGCCGATGCCGCGCCAGCGGTTAGGGTGAAGCATCCTTCCGGTCGGAGTTGCGCATGGAGCCGTCCTCGCCGAATCGCCGCCGCCTGTTTCTGGCCGGCCTCTCCGCCACCGCCGCCGGTATGCTCGGAGCGTCCACGTGGGCGGCCACGCCGGCACGACGCCGCAAGCCGCTGGGCGTGGCCCTGGTCGGCCTGGGCGAGTACGCCAGCAGCCGCCTGGCGCCGGGGCTCGCCCTGACCCGGCACTGCCGCCTGGCCGGCATCGTCACCGGCTCGCCGCAGAAGATCCCGCAGTGGCAGGCGCGCTATCGCATCCCGGATCGCAACGTCTACAGCTACGACGAGTTGGAGCGTATCGCCGACAACCCGGACATCGACGTGGTCTACGTGGTCACGCCCACCCATCTGCACGCGCCGCTGAGCATCCGTGCCGCCGCCGCCGGCAAGCACGTGTGGTGCGAGAAGCCGATGGCGCTGCACGCCGAGCAGGCGCAGGCGATGATCGAGGCCTGCGCGCGCAACAAGGTGCGGCTGAGCATCGGCTACCGCATGCAGCACGAGCCCAACACCCGGCGCCTCATCGCCCTGGCCGGCGAGCGCCCGTTCGGGGCGATGCGCAGCGTGCGCGCCGAGGCGGGCTATGCCGGCTACGGCGACACCGACCCGGCGCAGCGGCCGTGGCGGCTGCGCGCGCAGTACGGCGGCGGTGCGATGTACGACATGGGCGTGTATCCGCTCAACGCGGCGCGCTACACGACCGGCGCCGAGCCGCTGGCGGTCAGCGCGCGGCGATCCACCGATCGGCCGGCATTGTTCGACGAGGTCGACGAGCACATGCACTTCACCCTGGAGTTCCCGCACGGGGTGACAGCCAGCTGCGCGGCCAGTTTCGGCCGCACCATGAACCTGCTGCGCGCCGAGTGCGCGAAGGGTTGGTACGAACTGGCGCCGTTCCAGGCCTACGACGGCGTGCGCGGCCGGGCCAGCGATGGCCGCCTGTTCGACGCGCGGGTGCACCACCAGCAGGCGCTGCAGATGGACGAGGACGCGCTGGCGATCCTGCAGGGCACGCCGCTGCGCGTGCCTGGCGAGGAAGGCTTGCGCGACATGCGCGTCGTCGATGCCATCCAGCGCTCGGCGCGGGAGGACGGGGCGCGGATCGTGCTGTAGCGGTGGCGGCGCCAATGCGCTCGTCACAGGAGCGGCTTCAGCCGCGATGGCTTTCCCGGGAAACCCATCGCGGCCGAGCCGCTGCTACGAAACACCGGATGTGGACGCGCGACCGCTCAGCCCGGGATCGCCAGCACCGTGATCTCTTCGCGGTCGTGGTAGAGCTGCTTGGCGCGCAACTGCAGCGGGCGCTCGGCACGCTCGGCAAACAGGTCCAGGCACAGCCGGGTCTCGTCCCAGCGCTTCTTCATCGGCAGCTTCAAGTTGAAGATCGCGTGCCGGCACCAGCCCTCGCGGAACCAGGTGGCCATGCGCTCGGCGACGCGGCGCGGCTGCTCGACCATGTCGCAGACCATCCAGTCCAGCGGCTGCGGCGGTTTCCAGTGGAAGCCGTCGGCGCGCAGGTGGTCGACCAGGCCGCTGTCGAGCACGTGCTGGCGCAGCGGGCCGTTGTCCACGCTGGTCACGTGCAGGTGCTGGCGGGTCAGCACCCAGGTCCAGCCGCCGGGGGCGGCGCCGAGGTCGGCCGCGCGCATGCCCGGGCGCAGCAGCGTCTCGCGCTCGTGCGGGGTCAGCAGCGCCAGCAGCGCTTCTTCCAGTTTCAGCGCCGAGCGCGAGGGCGCCTCCGGCAGCAGCTTGAGGCGCGGAATGCCCAGCGGCCACGGCGCGCTGTCCTCGCTGTCGGCCACCGCCAGCAGGGCGTGGGTGCCGGTCACGAAGCACACGTGCAGGCGCGGCAGCCGCGGCTGCGGCTTGTCGCTGAGCAGGCCGGCCTTGCGCAGCGCCGGGCGCAGCGCGTTGCCGAAGCTGCGCGCCAGGCCCGACAGCGGCTTGCCAGCGTCCGAGTCCGGATGTTCGACCCATAGGTCGCCGAAGCGCGGCTGTCCGGCAAGCGCCTGCAGGATCGGCGCGATGCGGTCGCTGGCCGGCAACTCGCGCAGGTCGGCCAGCAACTGCAGCTTCTGCCGGGCGAAGATCAGCCCGCGCCAGGGCAGCGCCTGCGCCGGTACCGCTGTGTCGCTGAGCAGCAGCGCGTAGCCGCTGTTGCGCTCGGTGCGCGCGTAGGCGGCCAGCCCGGCCTCGCCGGCGCGGGCGTTGAGCTCGGCCGCCAGTTCGGGTTCGAAGCCGGGCCGGCAGTAGCACAGCAGGCCATGGACCAGCGGGCCGTTCTCGAAGGACATGGGCAAGCCTTCCGGCGGGGTCAGTAGCGGGGGCTGTCGAGTTCGCCGTAGCGGCGCAGCACCGCGCAGGCGGCGTCGCGGTGCAGGCCGCGCACCACCTCGATGCCGCGGCGTTGCAACTCGCCGACCCAGTCCGCCGGCAGCGGGCCTTCGTCGAACGGGGTCAGCGCCATCACGTCCTCGGCGCTGGCACCGATCAGCAGGCGGTCGATGCCGGCCCAGATGGTGGCGCCGTAGCACTGGCAGCACGGCTGCGAGGAAGTGGCCAGGGTCACCGGCGACAGCACCGCGTTCAGCCGCGGGGTCTGCAGGCGCTGCTGGGCCAGCATGTAGGCCATGTTCTCGGCATGCGCCAGCGAGGTGGTCTGCGGCACCACCCGGTTCACGCCGACGGCGATGATGCGGTGGTCCGGGCCGAATACCGCCGCGCCGAATGGGCCGCCGCTGCCGGCGTCCACGTTCAGCCGCGACAGTTCCACCGCCAGCGCGACCTTGTCGGCATCGCTGGCGTAGACGGCCTGCGGATCGACCGCCTCGTGAATCCAGGCGGGCAGGGTGAGGTGGACTTGCGCGTAGAGCATCAGCGGACGGGTTCGGCAGGCTGGGGGGCGCGCAGTGTATCGGCTTGCGCGGGGCGCGCGCTGCATTGCCCGGCCACGCAGGAGCAGCCGGCGATCGCGGGCGAGCCGCACACGCTCATGCGCCCGCTGGCCTGGCACTGCGCCATCACGCCTTGCGGATCGGTAGGGCTGTCGCGGTTGACGCAGGCCGGCATCGCGCCGCAGCAGTTGCCGACGTTCTTGACCGTGCAGTCGGCATCGGTGCGGCAACTGGTGTCGACCTTGATCGGCAGGCCCGGTGCGGACGCCGTCGGCGTCGGTGCCGGCACCGCCGGCTTGGCGGTCTCGCTGCGCGCGCAGGCGCTGGACAGCAGCATGCCGGCGATCAGGCACAGGGAACACAGCAACGACGCGAAATGGCGGGACATGGCGATCTTCCGTGCGGTGGAGTGCGGCCATGGTAGCAACCCACCGCGCCGCCGCCGGGTCAGCGGCGGACGACCGTCATCGCGTCGGCGCTTTCCTCCGAGATCCGCAACGCCGTGCCGTCCAGTGCCTGGTGCAGCGCCTGGCGGATGCTGACCTGTCCCTTCACCGCGTTGACAGGCAGCGACACGAGGCCGGGATCGCGGTACACGACCATGCAGCCGGTGGCGTGGGCCAGTTGCTGCGAGACCTCATCGAAGCGCCCGGCCGGCAGGTCGTAGGCATGGTCGGGGACGGTGTCGCACTTGCCGGTTGCCGCCGGTGCGATGGCGTTGGCGGCCGGGTTCGGCGCCGCGCCGGATGGCGCGTTGGAGGCGTGGCAGCCAGCCAGTGCGGCGACTAGGACGAGAGCGGGACAGCAACGGCGCAGGAGGGTGTGCATGGCGCGATTCCCGTGAGAGGACCTGCGCCAGTCTAGGCAGCGCCGCTTAACCGGGCTTGGCTTCGTGCGCTGCGGGCTGCGGCCGCGCGTGTACCAGAGTGCACCACAGCACGCCGCCGAGCAGGCAGGCGATCGCCAGCAGTTCCAGCGCGGTCGGCCAGCGCTGCTCCCACAGGAAGCCGTACAGCAGCGCGAACACGGTCTCGAACACGATCATCTGCCCGACCAGGGTCAGCGGCAGCAGCCGGCTGGCGTGGTTCCAGCAGGCGTTGCCGATCACCGAAGCGAACAGCGCCAGCACCAGCGCCATGCCCCAGAAGCGCATCCAGTCGGCGCCGGCATGGGCCGTGCCCGACAGGGCGAACGCCGGCAGCGCCAGGGTCAGGGCCAGCGCGCCGGTGACCACGCCGGTCAGCAGCGACCAGTCGCGGCCGGACAGGTCCGGGCGCCGCCGCAGCCAGCGCGCGTTCTTGATCGAGTAGGCGGTCCAGCACGCCAGCGCGCCGACCGCACAGGCCAGCCCCGCCGCACGCAGGCCGAGGCTGGCGGGAATGTGCGGCCGCGCCACGGCCAGGGTCTGCACCGCGACCAGCGCCACCCCGAGCACGCACAGCGCGCAGGGCGCGGCGAGCCGGCGCAACCGCACCGCGCCGGCCGCGCGCGAACCGATGACGGTGACCGCCGCCGGCAGCAGGCCGATGATCAGCGCGGTGGCGGCGCCGCCGGCCCACTGCACCGCGCTGCCCAGCAGCACGTAGTAGACGATGTTGCCGAGCAGGCTCAGGCGCAGCAGCGCCCACCATTCGGGCGCGCCCAGCGGCGCGGTGGCGGCGCGCCAGCGCGGCAGCAGCACCACGGCGGCGATGGCGCCGTAGGCCAGGTAGCGCGAGATGGCCAGTTGCAGCGGCGAGAAAGCGCTCAGCAGTTGCGGCGCCAGGAACACCAGGCCCCACAGCGCGCCCGCGACCATGCCGGTGCCGACCCCTGCCCATAGACGTTGGCGCATGCGGTTCGTTTCCGTATCGGCCGTGTCAGCCGTGACGGCTCAGCATGCCGGCGCCGGCA
>NZ_NQYT01000062.1:0-44695 GCF_009192935.1 Xanthomonas sp. LMG 12461 | reverse complement strand
AACTCATGGAAGAAGTCAGAGGATGTAAGAGGATACACCCCCACCGCCACTGGTGCCGACAGCACCGCGGTGGGAGCGGCGGCGAACGCGTACGGCGACAGCGCGGTGGCGCTGGGCGCAGGCGCGGCGGCGGCGCAGGCCGGCGCCGTGGCGCTGGGCAGCGGCAGCACCACGGACGCGGCGGTGGCGACCACCGGCGGGACCCTCAACGGCACCGCCTACACCTACGCCGGCGCCGCGCCGGGCAGCACGGTGAGCGTGGGCAGCGCCGGCCACGAGCGGACGGTGACCAACGTGGCCGCCGGCCGCGTGTCCGAGACCAGCACCGATGCGGTCAACGGCTCGCAGCTGTATGCCACCAACACCGAGCTAAGCAAGCTCGACGATGCAGTCAAGGGTATCCAGGGCGGCGACGGTGTGAAGTACCTGCGGGTCAATTCGACGGGCAGCGATAGCGTCGCGACCGGCACCGACAGCGTCGCGATCGGCCCCGATGCGGTCGCCAGCAATGCGAAGGACGTGGCGATCGGCTCGGGTACTCGTACCGTGGAGACCACGGCGGTGAGTTCCACAACGCTCGGTGGCTCCAGCTACAACTTCGCCGGCAGCGCGCCGGTCGGTGCGTTCAGTGTCGGCGCGGTGGGGGCGGAGCGGCAGATTCAGAATGTGGCCGCAGGCCGTCTGAGCGCCAGCAGCACCGATGCGGTGAACGGTTCGCAGCTGTATGCCACGAATCAGAAGGTGCAGGACAACTCCAATTCGCTCTCCACGCTACAGAGTTCGCTGACCACGCTCGAGCAGTCCATTGGCGGCATCTCCGGAAATCCCAGCAAAAGCGGCAGCGGCAGCGTCAGCCCCGCCAGCGATGGCAGCAATGGCAGCAACGGTTCGAGCGCCTCATCGGCGACGAACGATGGGTTGGTCGTCGTGGGCAATGACGGCACCTCGGTCGCGGTTGGGCCTACTGCGTCGGCCAAGAGCGCCAGCACCACGGCGATGGGCAGCAACACCACGGCCAGTGGCACGAACGCGACGGCGGTGGGGGCGGATGCGGTCGCATCAGGTGCGGGTAGCGTTGCCGTAGGCAAAGGCGCCACTGCCACGGAGTCCAACAGTGTTGCCATGGGGCAGGGCTCGGTCGCCGACCGTGCCGACACCGTCTCGGTCGGTTCGGCGAGCAACCAGCGCCAGATCACCAACGTCGCCGCCGGCACCGAACGCACCGATGCGGTCAACCTGGGACAGTTGCAGGATGGCTTGGACAGCGTAGAGGACTGGTCGCGCGCCTACACCGACTCCCGCGTGGATCAGGTGGATCGGCGCGCCAGCGCCGGCGTGGCCGCGGCGATGGCGATGGCCAGCCTGCCCCAGGCGTATCAACCGGACCAGAGCGCGGCGGGCGTCTCGTTGAGCTCGTTCCGTGGCGAACAGGCGATCGCGTTCGGCGTTTCCACGATCAGCGGAAGCGGCCGCTACCTGTTCAAGGTCAACGCCAGCGCCACCACGCGCGGCGATGCCGGCGTGGCCGTCGGCGCGGGTGTGGTCTGGTAACAAGCACCGCTGGCGCCGGCCGGACGCCTCTGTGTCGGCCGGCGCTTCCTTTCATTTTCCTGGTCACAAGCGCGTCCGAGGACGCGTTTCTTTTTGTCGGCTGCGTACGCGGCTGTGGAAGAGAAGTCGTAGATGAGCAGATCCGGATATCGCGCCTTCGGCATCGTGGCGCTCGCTTTGATGTGGCTAGGGACCGCACTGGCGATATATCGCCATCATGCCAATGCCTTGTGGCATCTCGTCCACCGGCGCTGCGAGGTCAGTGCGCGGGGCTCCGGGGTGCCGGCGCCGTGCCGGACCCTGGACCCTGCGCAGGGCTATGCTCTCCTGCAGGACGAGCGCGGCCGAGCGCATGCCTGGCTGGTGCCGACCCGCCGCATCATCGGAGCCGCCAATCTCGCGTTGCAGCGCCAGGACACGCCGAACTACTTCTGGCTGGCATGGCGGGCCCGTGGCGTGCTGTCGGATTTGCTGGGTGCGCCGGTTCCGGATACTGCGGTGGCCGTCGTGGTGGATGCGCAGACGCTGCCTTCGCAGAACCAGTTGCACCTGCACATCGCCTGTCTGCGCGCGGACATCCGTGAGCAGTTGGCGGTGGCAGGCCCGTATTGGGATGCACACTGGAACGGATATTGGCTAAAGGGCCGTCGCTACTACCTGCGGACGCTGAGCGAGGCGGAACTGGCAATGCGCAGCCCGTTCCTGCGCGTGGCCGAGGAGTTGCCCGGTGCCAGCGGCAACCTGGAACGCTACGGGCTGGCCCTGACCGTGCTGCAGGACGGCCGGTTCGTGTTGCTGGCGCTGCCGCGCACCTTGCTGGGCCGGGGCGCGAACCTGGGAGCGGCGCGCGTGCTGCAGGACGACAATTGCGCGACCGCAGGTACGCGCAGTTTTCCCGCATCCTGGTACTCGAACGTGATGCGGCCAGGCGGTCATGCTCGTGTGGAGCTGGCAGGCGAGAGATAGCGGCGCGGTCGCCGTTCGGTTGCGCGGCATGTACGTGTTGCCGCACAGGCAGCGGCCAGCGCGGCCGCTGCGCCGTGCAGCAAGCCCATCACTGCTGCGCGAACACCCAGGCCAACTGGCCGCGTACCGGCTCGGGCGTCGCCAGGGCCTGGCGGTACAGGGTCCGCGCCGTCCAGCAGGCGTCCTCGTCGCTGGCCTTGGCGATCTCCGGCAGCACCCGCATCAGGCGCTGCTGCTGGTCGGCGGGCAGCGACTTGACCAGGGTGCCCATCGCCGCCTGGATCTGCTCCTGGCTCACCGGCTGCGCCGGGGTCTTGTTCAACTCCGCGTCGGTGGCCTTCAGCGAGACCTCGAACCAGCGGTCGATCTGCGCCTGCGGCAGCTTTTCCAGGCCCGACAGCATCGCCGCGCTCAGCGCCTGCGCATCGTTGGGGTTGCCGCCGCGCGCCAGCACGGCGCACTGCGGTACGTCGACCTTGTCGCTGACCTGCGACAGGATCTGCAGGCGCTGTTCCAGCGTGGCGTGGTCCAGTCGCGCGATGCCGTTCTGCGCCAGTTGGAAGCCGGCCTGCTGCGCCTGCGGGCCGCTCTGCTTGAGCAGCGCCACGTAGCGCGGGTCGTTGGCCAGCTTGCGCAGCATGCGATCGAACGGCGCGTGCAGCGGCGAACTGGCCGGGTAGGGGTTCTGCGCCGCGGCGATCTCTTCCTGGGCCTTCTGCTGCGCCTTCTGGCAGGCGCCGAGGCTCAGCACGCCGGCGATCAGCAGCGGCAGGGCGATCTTCATCTTCCGTGTCATCGGGAATTCCTGGTCGGTGAGGGCGGCCACCCGCGGCGGCCGCCAGATGCGCCAGGATATCGGCTTCGCCCGTGCAGGGCGAACGGCGCGACAGCGGGTGGGCTGATGTCGCCACGTCCCTGTCGTTCGAGCCTGCGAGACGCTGTCGGGCGCCGCCTGGTCGGCGGCCACCGCGCACGGCAATCTCCATCGGGCGCCGGCGTTCCCGGCGCTTATCATCCGATCCTGCCTCCGCACGCGAGATCGTCCGCATGACCTCCGGAATGCTTGTTGGCCTTCTCGCGCTGGGCGTCGGCGCGTCGTCTCCGGTTGTATCGCAGCAGGCAGGCGTCGTCGACGCGGTCATCCAGCAGCTTGATCTGACCTCGTTCCCCAACTCGGTCGGCCCCCGCCGTCTGCCGGGGAAGACGACGTTCGCGGACTATGGTTTCGTGGATGTCACCAAAACCGCCCATGGCGCGCGCCTGCTCGAGGCCGACAAGGGCTGGATGATGCGCTTCGAGGTGCTGTCGGCCGATGCCACGTCCGTACGTCTGTGCTTCCATGACACGGGATTGGCCAGGCCCGGCGCGACACAGGCCCCCAGCTACGATGCAACCTCCGCGCTGCTCGTCTCCACAGCGTCTCAGGGCAAGTGGACCGCCAAGCAGATCCCGGCGGGGTTTGCGGGCTGCAAGAACGCGCCTGCCGGCGCGTGAGTGCACGTGGGGCGGCCGCGATGCGGGCCGTCGCACCACCTGGGTGAGGGGCTGCCGCGGCCTGATGGCGCGCGCCGTCCCCGTGGTCGATAGCGTCCCCAAAAAAAACAGGGCGCCGCTTGCGCAGGCGCCCTGTCGGGTGCGGAGCGGGCCGGCGCGCACGGCGCCGGCGTGGTCCTCAGCCGCCGCGCGGACCGCGGTTGCCGCCGCCGCCGGGACGGCCGCCGCCACCCGGAGGACGCCCGCCGGCCGGGCGGTTGCCGCCGCCGGGGCGTCCGCCTGGACCCGGGCCGCGCTTCTGGCCGCCGGCCGGGCGCGCGGCGCGCGGCGCGGCGCCGTAGGGGTTGAAGCCGGGGGTGGCGTGGTCGGATGGGAAGCTCGGCGCGTTGCCCGGATGCCCGTAGGGGTGCGCCTTGCGCTGCTGGCCCTGGCCCTGACCGCGGCCCTGGCCGGCGCCCGCACCAGCGCCGGCACCGGCCGGACGCGGCTTGGCGTAGGGACGCCCCTGGCCCTGACCCTGGCCACGACCGCCGGGACCGGCGTTGCGGTGGCCGGTCGGGCCGGTGCTGACGCCATCGGGCACGTACCAGGTGCGGAACGCGGCGGGGTTGCCGTCCGGCAGCGGCTTGGGGCCCTTCGGGGCGCGCTGCTTGAACGGCTTCTGCGCCTGCTTGGCGGCCATTTCGCCGCTCACGGTCAGGCCGCCGTGCGGCTTCTTGCCGCCGCGGCCGCGGCCGCGGTCCTCGCGGAACGTGTCGAAGCGGCGCAGCTCGCGGCCTTCGTCGGCGGTGTTGTGGCCGTTGACGTAGGCATTGCCGCCGCGGCCGACCTGCACGGTGGCCTTGGCCGCCTTGCGCTGGCCGATCACCGGCTGCAGGGTCAGCGCCGACGGGGTGCCTTCCTCCAGCTTCAGCTCGGCGCGCAGCGCCTCGACCTTGTCCTGCGCCAGTTCCATCGAATGCCCGCGCAGCAGTTCGCGCGGCAGCGCGATCTTGCCGTAGCGGGTGCGCTTGAGCCGGCTGACCTGGCAGCCCTGCGATTCCCACAGGCGCCGTACTTCGCGGTTGCGGCCTTCCTTGACCACCACCCGGAACCAGTCGTGCGAGTCGGTGCCGCCGATGCGTTCGATCTCGTCGAACTTGGCGCCGCCGTCCTCCAGCAGCACGCCGCGCGAGAGCCGCTCGATCATGCTGTCGGGCACGGTCTCTTCGCCTTCCGGGGCGCGCACGCGCACCACGTACTCGCGCTCGATCTCGTAGGAGGGGTGCATCATCGCGTTGGCCAGCTCGCCGTCGGTGGTGAGCAGCAGCAGGCCGGTGGTGTTGATGTCCAGGCGGCCGATCGCGATCCAGCGCGCGCCCTTCAGCGCCGGCAGCGCCTCGAAGATGGTCGGGCGGCCTTCGGGATCTTCGCGCGTGGTCACTTCGCCTTCGGGCTTGTTGTAGATCAGCACGCGCGAGGGCTCGGTCAGCGCGCTGGCGACGAAGCTGCGGCCGTCCAGCTCGATCTTGTCGCCGCTGCGGATCGACATGCCGGTCTGCGCGACCTCGCCGTTGACCTTGACCAGGCCGTCGGCGATGCGCTGTTCCAGCGCCCGGCGCGAGCCCAGTCCGGCCTGGGCCAGGACCTTGTGCAGGCGTTCTTCCAGTTTCGGCTGCTCGGCGGCAGCGGCGTCGCGCTTGAGCGAGAGCTTGTTCAACGACAGCTTGCGGGAGGTGTCACTCATTTACTTGGCTCCGGCCGGCGCGTTGCGCGTCGGCCTGTGGTTCGGAATCGGCATCGTCAACAGCCACGGTCGTCGTCGCGACGGCGTTGTCTTCGGCTTCGTTCGCATCCGCCGCGCGCTCTCCCGGCGCGGCTTCGGGTTCGCCCGTCGGGGCGGTCGTGGAATCCGTGGCCGCCGGCGCGTGGGCGTCGTCGGTCACGGGGGTGTGCGGTGCTGCGGTGTCGCGTGCTTCTGCGTCGGCGGCAGCGTCGGCATCGGCCGCGTCTGCCTGCGCCGTCGCGGCAGGCTCGGCGGGTTCGCCGGCGGCTGCGGCCTGCGCCGTGGTGTCGCCCTGGTTGCCCTGATCGGCCGCGTCGCCCGGCGCGGCGTCGGCCTGGGCCATGTCGCCGACCGGCAGCGCGTCGCGGTCCAGCGGCAACTGCGGCTCCAGTTCGCCGATGTCCTTGAGTTCGGACAGCGGCGGCAGTTCGTCCAGGCGCTTGAGCCCGAAATAATCCAGGAAGGTCTTGGTGGTGCCGAACAGCGCCGGCTTGCCCGGCACGTCGCGGTGCCCGACCACGCGGATCCACTCGCGCTCTTCCAGCGCCTGGATGATGTTGCTGCTGACCGCCACGCCACGCACCTGCTCGATCTCGCCGCGGGTGATCGGCTGCCGGTAGGCGATCAGCGCCAGGGTCTCCAGCGTGGCGCGGGTGTAGCGGGTCTTGCGCTCGGTCCACAGCCGCGCCACCCAGGCGTGCACGTCGCTGCGCACCTGGTAGCGGAACCCGGAGGCGACTTCGACCAGTTCCACACCGCGGCCCTCGCATGCCTCGCGCAGCAGTTCCAGCGCGCGCTCGATGCTGCCTGGCGGCGCGGGTTCCTCCTCCGGGAACAGGCCGTGCAACTGCGCCAGCGGCAACGGCTGGTTGGCGGCGAGCAGGGCGGCCTCGACGATGCGGTTGATCAGCGCTTGATCCATGCGGGGGCGGGTTCTCGGTGGCTCAGGTGGTGGCGTCGGCGGCGTCGCTGTCGTCGAACTCGCTGTTGAACTGCAGCGGCGCGTTGGTGTTGCCCAGTGCCAGCGACTTGACGTAGATCGGCGGCATCGGCGGCCGCTCGGCGGCCTCGGCGGGGACGTGCGCCAGCGGTTCCTGGACGATGTCCAGCAACTGCTCCTTGGCCAGTTCCAGCAGCGCCAGGAAGGTGACCAGCACGCCCAGCTTGCCTTCCTCGGCACTGAACAGCGATTCGAAACGGTGGAACTTGCCGTCGTCCAGACGGCCCAGCACATCGCCCATGCGCTGGCGCACGCTCAGCGCCTCGCGCTTGATGGCGTGGCCGCTGAACAGTTCGGCGCGCTTGAGCACGTCGTACAGCGCCAGCAGCATTTCCTTCAACTCCACCGGCGGCGGCAGCTTGACCGCGGCACGGTCCGGCACATGGGCGTGCACCGGGGTGGTGTCGCGGTCCTGCCGCGGCAGCGCGTCGATGTCCTCGGCCGCCTGCTTGAAGCGTTCGTACTCCTGCAAGCGGCGGACCAGTTCGGCGCGCGGGTCCGTTTCCTCGCCGTCCTCGGCCGGCGGCCGCGGCAGCAGCATCCGCGACTTGATCTCGGCCAGGATCGCGGCCATCACCAGGTATTCGGCCGCCAGTTCGAAGCGCAGCTCCTGCATCACGTTGATGTAGTCCACGTACTGCCGGGTGATCTCGGCGACGGGGATGTCCAGGATGTCCAGGTTCTGCCGGCGGATCAGGTACAGCAGCAGGTCCAGCGGGCCTTCGAACGCATCCAGGATCACTTCCAGCGCATCCGGCGGGATGTACAGATCCTGCGGGATCTGCAGGACCGGCTGCCCATGCACGACCGCCAGCGGCATTTCCTGCTGCTGTGGCGGGGTCGTCTGGGTTGGCGGGTTCGCGTCGAGCGCGAGTTCGGAAGTCATCGGTTGGACATCGGTGTTGCGGTAGCGAAGGGCCGGGCAGGCGCGACCCGGCGCGGCTCCTTGCCGGCAGTGCTGCGGTTCAATGGCGCGTCGTCCCCGCAACGCGCTCGGTACTTCAACAAGACACACGACGCACGCCACGCGTGTCGTGGCGGCGGGAACTGCAGAGGAGGACGTCTGCGCGGGCGGTGTCAGGCAGCGAATCGGTCGTCGGAAGGGGCTTGGGGTCGCCGATCACCGACGGGCCGCTGCATCCGGCCGCGTGCAATACGACCAAGGGTAATGCGCCGGCGGGGTCGGTGTCCAGCGCCGCCGTGCCGGGGCAGGTTCTACAATGACAGGTCTTTGGATAGGCAACGAGGGCGGAGACGCGATGTGGTACGTGATCGAGGGGTACGACGTGGCCGATGCGCTGCCGCGGCGGGCGGCGGCGCGGCCGGCGCATCTGCAGCGGCTGACCGCATTGCAGGAAGCCGGGCGGCTGTTGTTGGCCGGGCCGTGCCCGGCGATCGACGCCGAGGATCCGGGTCCGGCCGGCTTCAGCGGCAGCCTGGTGGTGGCCGCGTTCGACTCGCTGGCCGAGGCGCGGGCCTGGGCCGAGGCCGATCCGTATGTCGATGCCGGCGTCTACGCCCGGGTCGAGGTGCGGCCGTTCCGCAAGGTGCTGCCATGAGCCAGGTCGGCGCCGAGCGGGTGGCGCGGATCCGCGCCGCGCTGGAGGCGGCGTTCGCGCCGCAGGCGCTGGAGGTCGAGGACGACAGCCATCGCCATGCCGGCCACGCCGGCGCGCGCGATGGCCGGGGACATTTCAATGTCCGCGTGGTCAGTGCGGCCTTTGCCGGCATGGCGCCGCTGGCCCGCCACCGTGCCGTCTACGCGGCGCTGGGCGAGATGATGCAGACCGACATCCACGCGCTGTCGATCCGCGCCGAGGTGCCGGGCACGGGCGGCTGACACCTGCCGGCGACGGCTGCCGCCGGTCCAAACAGGGGTGTGCACCCCGGGAAAAAGCGGAATCTGCACCTGGATTATGCTGCATTGCGGCACGATTCCGACCGGTTTCTCATTATTCAAGTGACTGAAAAATAAGGCGTTTATTGTAAAAATAACAAAGGGCTTCTGCCTCGCGCTGAAAACGATTACAGTCCGCGCCAGTTTCTCAAGGTCTCTGCCGCGGAGGGCGGCACGATGGCGAAGAGCGCGGTTACCATCAAAGACGTCGCACGCGAGGCCCGGGTTTCCGTGGCCACCGTGTCGCGTGCGCTCAATGGCCACGAAAACGTGGCCGCACCGGTGCGCACCCTGGTGCTGGAAGTGGCCGAGCGCCTGCGCTACAGCCCGCATGCGGCGGCGCGCAGCCTCAGCAGCCGCCGCACCCAGACCCTGGGCGTGGTGCTGCCCGACCTGTACGGCGAATTCTTCTCCGAACTGATCCGCGGCATCGACGGTGCCGCCCGCGCGCGCCGCCAGCACCTGCTGGTGTCCAGCTACCACGGCGACCCGGAAGAGCAGGGGCGGGCGCTGCGGGCGATGCGCGGCCGCGTCGACGGCCTGCTGGTGCTGTCGCCGTATGCCGAGCGCCCGGGCTTTCTCACCGACAACCTGCCGCAGGCGTTGCCGACGGTGTTGATCAACACCCACCTGCCGGGCACCGAATATCCCGTGCTGAGCATCGACGACCACGCCGGCGCGGTGGCGATGACGGAGCACCTATTGGCGATGGGGCATCGCCGCATCGCCTTCATCGGCGGTCCGGAACTGAACTTCGACGCGCGCGAACGCCTGCGCGGCTTCCGCGACGCCGTGGCACGCCATTCCGGCGAAGCGCATGGCCAGGAGTTCCCGGGCGATTTCGACGAAGCCTCCGGCTATCGCGCCGGACAGGCGATGCTGCAGGCCGGCACGCTGCCCGATGCGGTGTTCGCCGCCAACGACATGACCGCGCTCGGCTGCCTCTACGCCTTCACCCAGAGCGGCGTGCGCGTGCCCAACGACATCGCGTTGGCCGGCTTCGACGACATTCCGCTGGCGCGTTTCGTTCACCCATCCCTCACCACCATGCGCGTCAGCATCGCCGGGCTTGGTGAGCAGGCGATGCACCGCCTCCTGCAATTGATCGATCGGCCCGACGCGGACGACCGGCAGCGGCAGACCCTGGTTCCTACGTTGGTCGTGCGCGATTCCAGCACGGCCCGTTCCTGATGCGACGCACTCTTCTGCGCCGCATCGCTTGTTCCACTTCGTTCCATCGAAGCACCACGCACCACCCATAACGAGCATCACGTCTTCCTGGAGGGAAAACCCCACATGCAACACACCCCGCACTCCGCCCGGCCCACGCGCAAGCTGTTGAGCTGCGCCCTCGCCAGTTGTCTGCTGCTGGGCGCCGCGCCGGCATTTGCGCAAAGCACCGGTGCCACCATCCGCGGCCAGGTCAAGGTCGATTCGGCGCCGGCCGCGTCCGCGCAGGTCACTGCCACCAACCTGGCCACCGGTCTGAGCCGCAGCGTGCAGACCAGCAACGGCACCTATTCGGTCGGCGGTCTGCCGCCGGGTTCCTACCGCATCGACGTCACCGCCGACGGCAAGACCACCTCGCAGAACGTCACCGTGCAGGTCGGCCAGACCGCCACCCTGGATCTGGGCGTGGGCGGCGAAGCGGCCACCGCCAACGGGCAGGGCGCGACCACGCTCGACGCGGTGCAGGTGCAGGCGCCGCCGGTGCTGGTGGAAACCCGTACCTCGGAGAACGCCACCTACATTTCCAACGCGCAGATCGAGAAGCTGCCGCAGGCCACGCGCAACTTCCTTGAACTCGCCGACAGCGTGCCGAGCGTGCAGTTCCAGCGCGATGCCAAGGGCAACACCACGGTGCGCTCCGGCGCGACCTCGGCCAACGGCACCAACGTCTACATCGACGGCATCAGCCAGAAGAACTACGTGCTGACCGGCGGCGTCAGCGGCCAGGATTCCAGCCGCGGCAACCCGTTCCCGCAGTCGGCGATCGGCGAGTACAAGGTCATCACCTCCAACTACAAGGCCGAGTTCGACCAGGTCAGCAGTGCGGCGATCGTCGCCTCGACCAAGTCCGGCACCAACGATTTCCACGGCAGCTTCTTCTGGGATACGACCAACGACGACTGGCGTGCCGAAAGCCCGCTGGAGCGCAAGGCCGGCCAGCGCGACGACTTCTCCGAGACCCAGTACGGCGCCACCTTCAGCGGCCCGATCCTCAAGGACCGCGCGCACTTCTTCGTGGCCTACGAGGCCAAGGAATACACCACGCCGAACACGGTGATTCCGGGCGGCATCTACGCCGACCGCGTCGACCAGCTGCCGGCGCAGCTGCAGCCGCTGGTCGCCACCTACAGCACGCCGTTCAAGGAAGACCTGTACTTCGGCAAGATCGACTGGACCCTGGGCGACAACAACCTGTTCGAGCTGACCGGCAAGTACCGCAAGGAAGACGAGCTGTCGGACATCGGCAACACCACCACCTACCAGCACGGCAGCAGCAACGGGCAGAAGGAAAAGCGCGCCAACCTGCGCTGGCAGTACAGCGGCGAGGCCTTCCTCAACGATCTGAACCTGAGCTACGAGAGCGCGTTCTGGACCCAGACCCCGCTCACCGACGGCAGCGGCTACGTGCTGTCCTATGTGCCGCAGGCCGGCAACGAGACCACCATCCTCAGCGCCGGCGCCGGCAGCAGCTTCCAGAACAAGGGCCAGAAGGGCTGGACCCTGCAGGACGACCTGACCCTCAACAGCCTCGACTGGCACGGCAGCCACACCATCAAGATGGGCCTGAAGTACAAGGACATCCAGCTCGATTCGACCCAGATCAATCCGGCCAATCCGCAGTACTACTACAACATCCTCAGCGATGTCGGCACCCCGTACCGGGTGCGCTTCGGCGACACCGGCGACGGCGGTTCGGTGCAGTCGCAGAACAAGCAGTACGGCATCTACCTGCAGGACGACTGGGAGGTCAACGAGCACCTGACCCTGAACCTGGGCGTGCGCTACGACTACGAGAAGACCCCGTCGTTCCTCGACTTCGTCACCCCGGCCGACGTCGCCAGCGCGCTGTTGAACTGGCGCAATCTGGACAACGCCAACTACGACATCGCCAACTACATCAGCAGCGGCAACAACCGCAAGGCGTTCAAGGATGCCTGGCAGCCGCGCCTGGGCTTCTCCTACGACCTGTTCGGCGACCAGGCGCACGTGATCTACGGCGGTGCCGGCCGTGCGTACGACCGCAACCTGTTCGACTACCTGGCGCTGGAGCAGCTCAACAACAACTTCCGCTCCTACAGCTACTACTTCAGCAGCGCCAACACGCCGTGCCTCGGCCAGCCGTGCGTGGCATGGGACCCGAGCTATGCGACCCAGGCCGGCCTGAACGGGCTGGCCGCCTCCACCACCGCCGGCACCGGCGGCGGCCGCGAGGTGTACCTGATCGACAACAACATCAAAGTGCCGTACTCCGACCAGTTCAGCCTGGGCATGCGCAACATGCTGCATTTCTGGGGCAACGACTGGTACACGGACGTGACCCTGAGCCACATCGTCAGCGAGGACGGCTTCGTGTTCCTGCGCGGCAACCGCCGTGCCGACGGTTCGTTCTTCCTGCCCGGCACCACCTCCGGCGTGCCCACCGACTCGCCCAATGGCTACAGCGCGATCGTGCTCGGCACCAACGGCCTGAAGACGCGCAACAACCAGCTGGCGCTGAAGCTGGACAAGCCCTACGACAAGGAGTCCGGCTGGGGCCTGACCGTGGCCTACACCTTCTCCGACGCGAAGGAAAACCGCCAGTACGGCGAGCACTATGCGCTGGACCAGCCGTCGATGGCCGGCTACGGCTGGCGTGAGGCCGGCGGCATCCCGAAGAACCGCCTGGTGGTGACCGGCATCTACGATCTGCCGTACGACGTCACCCTGTCGGCCAAGCTGTCGTTGGCCAGCCAGACCCCGCGCTACGGCACCAACTGCCTGGCGGGCAACGACCAGTGCTATATCATTCAATACAAGCCGGACGCCACGCTGGGCTACAAGGAATTCAGCCTGGCGGCGAACAAGGAATGGGATACCGGGTCGGGCATCAAATTCAACGTGCGCGCCGATGTCATCAATCTGTTCAACTGGACCAACTACGCGGACTACAACACCGCAACCGGAACGTACGCCGATCTGAATACGGCGTTCGGTACGCCGAACGGCGTGCTCGCCTCGCCGATGCGGACGTTCAAGCTGTCGTTCGGCTTGAACTGGTAAGCAAGGTCGCCGCGGCTCCCGTGCACCGGGGGCCGCGGCGATGCGGAAGTGGGGTATTTTTTGCGTGCATGTAAACGATTTCACGGGGGGCACGATGAAGAAGCAGCGCAGGTTCATCAGGTTTTCGTTGATGGTGATGGCAGCAGGGGTGCTGCTGACGGCGTGTAAGAAGGTCGAGGAGCCGAAGGCGGTGGAGAAGAAGCCGGTGCAGGTGATCCTGGTCGAGGCGGAACTGCCGCCCAAACCGCTGAAGCCCGAGCTGCCGCAACTGTTCAGCGACATCGAGCGGCGCACTTTCCAGTTCTTCTGGGACACCACCAACGACACCAATGGCCTGACTCCCGACCGCTTCCCGTCGCGTCCGTTCGCCAGCATCGCGTCGGTGGGGTTCTCGCTGACGGCGTATCCCATCGGCATCGAGAACGGCTGGATCAGCCGGACTCAGGCGGTGGATCGCACCCTGACCACGCTGAAGTTCTTCCGCGATGCGCCGGTCGGCCCGCAGCGCACCGGCAAGGCCGGCTACAAGGGCTTCTATTACCACTTCCTGGACATGCAGAACGGCCACCGTTACGACAGCTGGGTGGAGCTGTCGAGCGTGGATACCGCGCTGCTGATGATGGGCGTGCTGTTCGCGCAGTCGTACTACGACGGCGACGACCCGCGCGAGAAGGAGATCCGCGAGATCGCCGACACGCTGTACCGGCGCGTGGACTGGACCTGGCTGCAGCAGCGCGATCCGCTGATCTCGATGGGCTGGTTCCCCGAAAGCGGCTTCATCAGCCACGACTGGATGGGCTACAACGAAGCGATGATGCTGTACGTGCTGGCCTTGGGATCGCCCACCCATGCGGTGAGCCCGGATGCGTGGACGGTGTGGACCCGCACCTACAACAACGACTGGGGCGTGTACTACGGCCAGGAATACCTGTCGTTCGGGCCGATGTTCGCGCACCAGTACAGCCATGTCTGGATCGACTTCCGCGACATCCAGGACCAGTACATGCGCGAGCGCGGCATCGACTACTTCCTCAACAGCCGCCGCGCGGTGCTCGCGCAGCGCGAGTACGCCATCGCCAATCCGATGAAGTGGAAGGACTACGGCGAGAACGTGTGGGGCCTGACCGCCAGCGACGGGCCGCAGAACACCGAGCAGGAGTATCGCGGCGAACAACGCCAGTTCCGCCACTATTCCTCGCGCGGCGCCGGCCTGCGCGAGAACTTCGACGACGGCACCATCGCGCCGACCGCGGCGGTGGCCTCGCTGGTGTTCGCGCCGGAAGTGGTGATTCCGGCCACCGAGGAGATGCACAAGCGCTACGGCGACTTCATCTACTCCAGCTACGGCTTCCTGGATTCGTTCAACCCCAGCTTCAACTACGATATCCCGCTCAAGACCGGGCGCGTCGTGCCCGGACGCGGCTGGGTCTCCAGCGACTACATCGGCATCGACCAGGGCCCGATCCTGACCATGATCGCCAACTACCGCAACGAGTTCGTCTGGAACGTGATGAAGAAGAACAAGTACATCCGCACCGGACTGGAGCGCGCCGGCTTCAGCGGCGGCTGGCTCACTCCGGAGGGCGAGGCGCAGCCGGTGCCGAAGAAGGACGAGCAGGCCGCCGCGGCGCGGGCGATCGGCATCGCCGAGTCGCGCGCCGCCGCCGCGCAGGCGCAACAGAACCCCGACCAACGCCAGCCGCAGAAGCCCGAATGAGCGCAGCACGCATGATCGGTCGTTGGGTGTCGCTGGGCTTGCTGATGGTGGCCGTGTGCGGGTGCGCGCGCGCGCCGCAGGGCGAGGTGGTGCGGTTCTGGGCGATGGGCCGCGAGGCCGAGGTGGTGGCTGAGCTGATCCCGGAGTTCGAGAAGGAGAATCCCGGCATCCACGTGGACATCCAGAACATCCCGTGGACCGCCGCGCACGAGAAGCTGCTGACCGCCTTCGCCGCCGACGGCCTGCCGGACGTGTGCCAGCTGGGCAACACCTGGATCCCGGAATTCGCCGAGCTGGGCACGCTGCAGCCGCTGCAGCCCTATGTCGAGCGCTCCAAGGTGGTCGACCCGAAGGACTATTTCCCCGGCATCTGGGACACCAGCGTCATCGATGGCCAGCTCTACGGCATCCCCTGGTACGTGGACACGCGCCTGCTGTTCTATCGCAAGGACATGCTGCGCGACGCCGGGGTGACCAAGCTGCCGCAGACCTGGGCCGAGTGGGAGCAGGCGATGGCGGCGGTGAAGAAGCATGTCGGGCCGAAGCGCTACGCCATCCTGATGCCGCTCAACGAGTTCGAGCAGCAACTGTCGCTGGGCCTGCAGCTGCCCGATCCGCTGCTGCGCGACCACAACAACTACGGCAACTTCGAAAGCCCCGGCTTCCGCAAGGCGCTGGCGTTCTACGCCAACATGTTCGACCAGGGCTGGGCGCCGAAGATGTCGGAGACGCAGATCTCCAACGTCTGGGACGAGTTCTTCAACGGTTTCTACGCGTTCTACATCTCCGGCCCGTGGAACATCCGCGAGTTCCGCAAGGTGCAGCCGGCCGCGCTCAAGGACCAGTGGGGCACCATGCCGCTGCCGGGCCCGGACGGCCCCGGCGCCGGCATCGCCGGCGGCACCAGCCTGGTGATCTTCCGCAAGTCCGAGCACAAGGACGCGGCGTGGAAGCTGATCGAGTTCCTGTCGCGGCCGCAGATCCAGGCGCGCTTCCACGCGCTGATCGGCGACATGCCGCCGCGGCGCAGCACCTGGGCATATCCGTCGCTGGCCGACGATCCGCTGGCGCACGCCTTCCGCGATCAGCTGGAGCGGGTCAAGCCGGCACCGAAGGTGCTGGAGTGGGAGCGCATCGTGCAGGAGATGCGGCTGGCCACCGAGCGCGTGGTGCGCGGCGGTGAGCCGCAGGAGAAGGCGATGCGGGAACTGGACAAGCGGGTCGACGAGATCCTGGAGAAACGCCGCTGGATCCACCAGCAGCATCGCGAAGGCACGGCGGCGCCGGCCGCGGGAGCGGCGCCATGAAGCGCGGTTCCCTGATCGGCTGGCTGTTCGCCGGCCCGGCGCTGATCGTGATCGGCGTGTTCTTCGGCCTGCCGGTGCTGTCGGCGCTGGCGCTGAGCGTCACCGACTTCGACCTGTATTCGCTGGCCGACCGCCACAACCTGCGCTTCGTCGGCTTCGGCAACTACATCGAGTTGCTGCAGACGCCGATGTTCTGGAAGTCGCTGTGGAACACCACGTACTTCGTGATCGTAGGCGTGCCGCTGTCCATCGGCGCTTCGCTGGGCGCGGCGCTGCTGCTGAACGCGCCGGTGGCGCGCTTCAAGGCGCTGTTCCGCACCGCGCTGTTCGCGCCGGTGGTGACCACGCTGGTGGCGGTGGCGGTGATCTGGCGCTACCTGTTCCACACCAGCTACGGCCTGGTCAACTACGGCCTGGCGCACCTGGGTATCGGCCCGATCGACTGGCTCGGCGACCCGCACTGGGCGATGCCGACCATCATGCTGTTCGCGGTGTGGAAGAACTTCGGCTACAACATGGTGATCTTCCTCGCCGGCCTGCAGGCGATTCCGCAGGACCTGTACGAGGCCGCGCGCATCGACGGCGCCTCGAAGTGGCGGCAATTCCTGCACATCACCCTGCCGATGCTGGGGCCGGTGCTGCTGGTGGTCGGGGTGATCACCGTGTCCGGCTACTTCCAGCTGTTCGCCGAACCCTACGTGATGACCCGCGGCGATCCCCTGCAGAGCACGGTCAGCGTGCTGTATTACATGTTCGAGGAAGGCTTCAAGTGGTGGAACCTCGGCCGCGCGTCGGCAGTGGCGTTCCTGCTGTTCCTGATCATCCTGGGAGTGACGACGGTGATGCTGCGCTTCGGCCGCAAGAGGGACTTGGTATGAGCCGGGAGATCGGCGCCTCGCGCTGGAACACGCTGCTGGTCAACGGCGGGCTGCTGCTGCTCGCCGTGATCAGCCTGGCGCCGCTGTTGTGGATGGTGTCGGTGTCGTTCATGCCGGCCGGGCAAGCGAGTCGTTTCCCGCCGCCGATGCTGCCCACCGGCGCCACCCTGGCCAACTACGGCGAGCTGTTCTCGCGCACCGGCATGGCCCGCAACTTCGCCAACAGCCTGCTGGTGTCGTGCGCGATCACCTTCGGCTCGCTGCTGATCAACACCATGGCCGGCTATGCCTTCGCCAAGCTGCGCTTCGTCGGCAAGGAGCGGATCTTCCAGATCCTGCTGGCGGCGCTGGTGATCCCGGCGCAGGTGGCGATGCTGCCGCTGTTCCTGCTTATGAAGCAGCTGCACCTGGTCAACAACTTCGGCGGCGTGGTCGTGCCGGCGCTGGCGACGGTGTTCGGCATCTTCCTGGTGCGCCAGTACGCGCGTTCGATCCCGGACGAGCTGCTGGAGGCCGCGCGCATCGACGGTGCCGGCGAGCTGCGGATCTTCTTCCAGATCGTGCTGCCGATGCTCAAGCCGGTGCTGGTGACGCTGACCATCTTCACCTTCATGGCCGCGTGGAACGACTTCATGTGGCCGCTGATCGTGCTGACCGATCAGGAGCACTACACCTTGCCGGTGGCGCTGGCGGCGCTGTCGCGCGAGCACATCATGGACGTGGAGATGATGATGGCCGGCGCGGTGGTCACGGTGGTCCCGGTGCTGGCGCTGTTCCTGGCGCTGCAGCGCTACTACATCCAGGGCCTGCTGCTCGGCAGCGTGAAGGGGTGAGCGAACGCGCTTGCGAGCCATTGGCTCGCGCGTTCGTGAACGCCTGGCCATGGATGGCCAGGCCGGACGATCTGGTGTGGGATTGTCACGCCATGGATGGCAGCGGTGAAGCGGAACATCGAGCGCCACTGGCGCGCGTTGCGCCGAATGCCTGGCCATGGAGTGCCAGGTCTGACGTGTAGGAGCGGCTTCAGCCGCGACAACATGCAAGGCGATGCCGTGGCGCGCCGATGGGTGCGATGCCCGCTGGGATGCACAGATACATACAAGCAGACACGCAACGAAACGACAGCGACGGGGAAGGCGATGAGGGACGGGATGGCGATGACGTGCGCACGCGCGATGCTGGCGATGCTGGGACTGGCGGCCGCCCATGCCGTCGCCGCGCCGCCGACCTCCACGGTGACGCTGGACAGCTTCAACGATCTGGACAAGTGGCAGATCGTCGTCTCCAACCAGGTCACTGCCTCGACCCGGCTGGTGCAGGCGCCCAGCGGCGGCCGCGCCAAGGCGCTGTGCCTGGACTACGACTTCAACGGCGTGTCCGGCTATGCCGGGATCCGCCGCAGCGTGCCGATCGAGTACCCGGACAACTACCAGTTTTCGTTCCAGCTGCGCGGCGAGTCGCCGAGCAACGACCTCCAGTTCAAACTGGTCGACGCCAGCGGCGACAACGTGTGGTGGGTCAACCGGCCGCACTACGACTTCCCCACGCAGTGGAGCACGGTCACCTACAAGAAGCGGCAGATCGACAAGGCCTGGGGACCGAGCCCGGAGAAGGAGCTGACCCGCAGCGCGCAGATCGAGTTCACCATCTACAACCAGGTCGGTGGCGCCGGCACGGTGTGCTTCGATCAGCTGACCCTGACCCCGTTGCCGCCGCAGGACACCTCGCCGCTGACGGTCAAGGTCAACACCGATACCGCGCCGGCGCTGGAGCAGCGCATCGCCGACGGCAAGCCCGACACCGTCTGGTACAGCGGCAACGCCAAGACCCAGACGGTGATGCTGGACCTGGGCAAAGTGCGCGAGTTCGGCGGCGCCAAGGTGCAGTGGGCGCCGGGCGTCTATGCCTCGCGCTACACCGTGCAAGGCTCGGCCGACGGGCGCAGCTGGCGCGAGTTGCGCAGCGTGACCGCCGGCAACGGCGGCACCGACTGGCTGGCGCTGCCGGAAACCGAGGCGCGCTACGTGCGCTTCGACCTGCAGGAAGGCCCCAGCTTCCGTTACGGCATCGCCGACATCACGCTGCAGCCGCTGGCCTTCGCCGCCACCCAGAACGACTTCATCAAGTCGGTGGCGGCGCAATCGACCCGCGGCTGGTTCCCGCGCGGCTTCAGCGGCGAGCAGCCGTACTGGACCATCGTCGGCCTGGATGGCGGCCGCGAGCAGGGCCTGGTCGGCGAGGATGGCGCGATCGAGGTGGGCAAGGGCGGCTTCAGTATCGAGCCGTTCCTGCTGCTGGACGGCAAGCGTCTGAGTTGGGCCGACGTCAAGACGGCGCAGAGCCTGCAGGACGACTACCTGCCGATTCCCAGCGTGGACTGGACCCACGACAATGCCGCGCTGCGCGTGACCGCGTTCGTGCAGGGCGAGCCGGAGCAGGCGCAACTTGTAGCGCGCTACCGGCTCAGCAACCCGGGCAAGCAGCCGCACGATTACACCCTGGCGCTGGCGGTGCGTCCGTTCCAGGTCAATCCGCCCAGCCAGTTCCTCAACACGGTCGGCGGGGTCAGCCCGATCCGCTCGCTGGCCTTCGCCGGCACGCAGGTGCAGGTCAACGGCCAGCCGCGGGTGTTCGCGGTGCAGAAGCCCGATGCCGCCTACGCCAGCGCGTTCGACGCCGGTATGGACGTCGAACGGCTGAGTACCGACGCCAGCGGCCTGCCGCAGCAGGCACAGGATCCGGACGGCCTGGCCTCCGGCGCCTTGCTGTACCGCGGGCGGCTGGCCCCGGGCGAGGTGCGCGAGGTGGCGCTGGTGATCCCGCAGACCGGCAACGCCGGCGTGCCGGCAGGCTTCGACGCAGCGCGTGCGCAGCAGCAGGTCGCCGCGCAGTGGCACGAGAAGCTGGACCGCGTGCAATTGCACGTGCCGGCGCAGGGCAAGGCGGTCACCGACACGCTGCGCACCGCGCTGGCGCACATGCTGATCTCTCGGATCGGGCCGCGCCTGCAGCCGGGCACGCGTTCGTACTCGCGCAGCTGGATCCGCGACGGCGCGATGATCTCCGAAGGCCTGCTGCGCCTGGGCCGCGCCGACGTGGTGCGCGAGTACGTGGAGTGGTATGCGCCGTACCAGTTCGCCAACGGCATGGTGCCGTGCTGCGTGGACGATCGCGGCAGCGACCCGGTGCCGGAGAACGACAGCCACGGCGAGCTGATCTACAGCGTCGCCGACTACTACCGCTACAGCGGCGACCGCGCCTTCCTGGAACAGATGTGGCCGCACGTGCTCGGCGCGTACACCTACATGGAACAGCTGCGGCTGAGCGAGCGCACCGACGAGAACCGCGCGCGCAACGCGGCCTTCTACGGGATGATGCCGGTGTCGATCAGCCACGAGGGCTATTCGGCCAAGCCGATGCACTCGTACTGGGACAACTTCTGGGCGCTGCGCGGCTACAAGGATGCGGTGAGCATCGCCGCCGAACTCGGCCGCATCGACGATGCCGCGCGTTTCGCCGCCTCGCGCGACCAGTTCCGCCAGGACCTGTACGCCTCGCTGGACGCGGCCACCCAGCAGCACCACATCAATTTCCTGCCGGGCTCGGCGGAGCTGGGCGATTTCGATCCGACCTCGACCACCATCGCGCTGGCGCCGGGCGGCGAGCAGGGCCGGCTGCCGCAGGCGCTGCTCGACAATACCTTCGAGCGCTACTGGAGCGAGTTCGTCGGCCGCCGCGACGGCACCCGCGAGTGGAAGGACTACACGCCGTACGAGTGGCGCAACGTGTCGGCGTTCGTGCGCCTGGGCTGGCGCGAGCGCGCGTGGGAGGCGACGCAGTTCTTCTTCAAGGACCGCACGCCGCAGCCATGGAACCAGTGGGCCGAAGTGGTCTCGCGCACGCCGCGCAAGCCGTTCTTCCTCGGCGACCTGCCGCATGCCTGGGTCGCCTCGGACTTCGTGCGCTCGGTGCTGGACATGTTCGCCTACGCCCGCGACGTCGACGACAGCCTGGTGCTGGCCGCCGGCATCCCCGCCGACTGGCTCGACGGCAAGGGCGTGGCGATCGAGCAGTTGCGCACCCCGCAGGGCCCGCTGAGCTACCAGCTGCGCCGGCAGAACAACCGGCTGCTGCTGAACATCCCCGAGGGCCTGCGCATGCCCAGCGGCGGCCTGGTGCTGCCGTGGCCGTACCCGGGCGAACCGGGCCGCACCCTGGTCAACGGCGAAGCGGCGCAGTGGGAGCACGGCGAACTGCGCATCCACGCGTTGCCGGCGGATGTGCAGATCGAGGTGCGGTGAAGCCGGGAATGGGGAGTGGGGAATCGGGAATCGCAACAGCAAAAGAAAAGCGCCGGCATGCCGGCGCTTTTTTTCTTTCTGGAGTATCGAGTTGTGAGAGCCGAGGTTCTGGCTTTAACGATTCCCGATTCCCCACTCCCGATTCCCGGCTAGGCGCTACCGCGCCGCCGCCACGATCGCCGCCGCCTTCGCCGAGCTTTCGCGCACCTTGTCCCAGGCGCCGTCGGCCAGCCAGTCCTTGGGCACCATCCACGAGCCGCCGATGCAGACCACGTTCGGCTGGGCCAGGTATTCGGCGGCGGTGCTTTCGCCGATGCCGCCGGTGGGGCACAGCTTGAGCTCGGCCAGGGGGCCGGCCAGGCCCTTGAGCATCGCCAGGCCGCCGACGGCGGAGGCGGGGAACAGCTTGCACACGCGGAAGCCGCGCTCCATCAGCGCCAGCAGTTCGCTCGGGGTGGCCGCGCCCGGCACCACCGGTAGCGGTGCCTGCGCCAGGGCGTCGGCCAGGGTCGGGGTGGTGCCCGGGGTGACGATGAAGTCGGCGCCGGCGTCGATCGACTGCTGCAGCTGGGTGGCGTTGAGCACGGTGCCGGCGCCGATCACGATGTCCGGCAGTTCGCGCTTGAGCATCGCCAGCGCGTCCATCGCCACCGGCGTGCGCAGGGTCAGTTCGATCGCCGGCAGGCCGCCTTCCAGCAGCGCGGCCGACACGCGGCGCGCTTCTTCCAGGGTGTGGACGGTGACGACGGGCAGGATGCCGGCCGCGCGCAGCAGCTGTTCGGCCTTGGTCTGGTGTTCGGCGATGGTCATGGGCGTCTCGGTTGCGAAGGGGGCGAGGCCCCGGCCGCGCACGGCCAGGGCGGGGGAGGGCGAACGGCGGCGCCGGTCAGGCGTCCTTGGCCTCGTGCGGCGCGGCGGCGGCCTCGGCATCGCGGCCCAGGTCGTACTCGGCGTCGTAGTTCCACAGGTCGCCGTCGGCGGCCGGCGGGCCGCAGGAGATCGACAGCGCACCCTGGTCGGCCGGGCCGACCATGCGGCGGTTGAGCCCGAACAGGTTGCGACCCAGGTCGTGCGCGGCCGGCGCGGTGTTCGGCGCCAGCGGGCGTGCGGCCCACTCGGCGGCGTCCACCAGCACTTCCAGGGTGCCGGCCTCGCCGTCCAGGCGCACGATGTCGCCTTCGCGCACCCGCGCCAGGGGGCCGCCGCGCGCCGCTTCCGGGGTCACGTGGATGGCCGCGGGGAACTTGCCGGAGGCGCCGGACAGGCGTCCGTCGGTGACCAGCGCCACGCGCCGGCCCTGGTTCTGCAGCAGGCCCAGCAGCGGCGCCAGTGAATGCAGTTCCGGCATGCCGTTGGCCTGCGGGCCCTGGTAGCGCAGCACCACCACGAAGTCGTGCGGCAGCGCGCCGGCGGCGTGCAGCTTGTTCAGCGCCTGCGGCGCGTCGATCACCACGGCCGGCGCTTCGATGGTGCGGAACTGCGGCTTCACCGCCGACAGCTTGATCAGCGAGCGGCCGAGGTTGCCGCGCAGCAGGCGCAGGCCGCCCTGCGCCTCGAACGGGTTGGACGCCGGGCGTACCACGGCCTCGTCGGCGCTCTTGGCCGGGCTCGGCACGTAGGCCAGCTTGCCGTCCTGCACGCAGGGTTCGTCGCCGTAGGCGCGCATGCCGCCCGGCACGATGGTGGCCAGGTCGTCGTGCATCAGCCCGGCGTCCATCAGCTCGCGGAACACGAAGCCGATGCCGCCGGCGGCGGCGAAGTGGTTCACGTCGGCCTCGCCGTTCGGATACACCCGCGCCAGCAGCGGCACCAACTGTGACAGCGCGTCCAGGTCGTCCCAGGTCAGCACGATGCCGGCCGCGCGCGCCACCGCCAGCCAGTGGATGGTGTGGTTGGTGGAGCCGCCAGTGGCCATCAGCGCGACCACCGCGTTGACGATGGCACGCTCGTCGATCAAGCGGCCCAGCGGGCGGAAGTCGCTGCCCAGGGCGGTGATGCGCAGCGCGCGCTCGGTCGCCTGCTGGGTCAGCGCCTCGCGCAGCGGGGTGCCGGGATTGACGAAGGAGGCGCCGGGCAACTGCACGCCCATCGCTTCCAGCAGCACCTGGTTGGAGTTGGCGGTGCCGTAGAAGGTGCAGGTGCCGGGGGCGTGGTAGGACGCCGATTCGGCGGCCAGCAGCTCCTCGCGGGTGGCCTGGCCGGCGGCGTAGCGTTCGCGCACCTCGGCCTTCTGCTTGTTGGGGATGCCCGGGGTCATCGGCCCGGCCGGCACGAACACTGCCGGCAGGTGGCCGAAGGCCAGCGCGCCGATCAGCAGGCCCGGCACGATCTTGTCGCACACGCCCAGGTACAGGCTGGTGTCGAACATGTCGTGGCTGAGGCCGATCGCGGTGGCCTGGGCGATCACGTCGCGCGAGAACAGCGACAGCTCCATGCCCGGCCGGCCCTGGGTCACGCCGTCGCACATCGCCGGCACGCCGCCGGCGACCTGCGCGGTGGCGCCGAGCGCGCGCGCGGTGCTGCGGATGATCTCCGGGTAGTGCTCGAACGGCTGGTGCGCCGAGAGCATGTCGTTGTAGGCGGTGATGATGCCGAGGTTGGGGGTGATCCCGCCTTCCAGCCGGCTCTTGTCGGTGGGGCCGCAGGCGGCGAAGCCGTGGGCGAGGTTGCCGCAGCTCAGGCGGCTGCGGAACGGACCGTCGCGCAGCGCGGCGTCGATGCCGGCCAGGTAGGCGCGCCGCGACGGCGCACTGCGCTGGCGGATGCGTTCGGTGATCGCGTGGAGGGTCGGATGCAGGCTCATTGGCGGACGTGGCTATGAAGGGGGAGTCGGGAATCGGGAATCGGGAATCGGAAGAGCGGGAAGCGGGAATCGGAAGAGCGGAAAAGCGTCAGCGCGCAGCCGTTGCGAATCCCTAATCCCCAATCCCCAATCCCGGCCTCACTCGCACCAATGCACGCGCAGGCGCGCACCAGGCGTGTCGAAGGCGACGCGGATCGGGTACTCGTGCGGATCGGTGCCGGCCAGCGCGCGCTCCAGCACTTCCAGCTTCTGCTTGCCGCGCAACAGCAGCATGCGTTGGCCGATCGGCGCCAGGCCGGCCGGGGTCAGGGTGATGCGCAGCGGCCAGGTGTTGGCGCCGGGGCAGCCGGTGGCGTCGAGCGTGGCGTAGGGCAGCGGGTTGGCCAGGGCCTTGTTCAGGTCGGTGGCGCCCGGGAACAGCGAGGCGGTGTGGCCGTCGCCGCCCATGCCCAGCACCGCCATGCACGGGGCCGGGGCGTGCTGCGCGTGCAGATTGGCCGCGTGCACGCAGTCCTGCAGCGGCTTGCCGACGCGCACCAGCGGTTCGAAGCGCGCCTCTTCGGCGCGGTCCAGCAGACTGTGCCGGACCAGGTAGGCGTTGCTGTCGCTGTCCTGCGGCGACAGCCAGCGCTCGTCGACCAGGCCGACTTCCAGCTTCGACCAGTCCAGCGGCAACTCGGCCAGCGCCTGGTACACCGGCGCCGGGGTGGTGCCGCCGGACAGCAGCAGGCGCGCGCCGCCGCGGCGCTGGATCTCCTCGCGCAGCGCGGTGCCGATCTCGGCCGCCGCCGCGTCGATCCATTCGTCCGGATCGTCGTAGCGGATCAGCGTGATGCGGTCGGACAGCGTGGGGCTCATGCGATGGCTCCTGGGGATTGCCGCGCGGCGTCCACCGCGTAGGCGGCGGCGCCGAGCAGGCCGGGACGGGGATGGATCACCGCCAGCGACGGCACCCGCGCCATGATCGACGAAAACCGGCCCTTGTGCTCGAAGCGCTGGCGGAACCCGGAATGCTGGATCGCGTCGAGCATCTTCGGTACCAGCCCGCCGGTCAGGAACACGCCGTCCCAGGCGCCCTGCATCAGCACCAGGTCGCCGGCGATGGCGCCGAACACGGCGCAGAACACGTCCACCGTGCGCATCGCCCGGTAGTCGCCCTGCGCGGCACGCGCGGTGATGTCCTCCGGCTGCAGCGGGCCCGGGTCGTCGCCGGCGATCTCGCTGAGCGCGCGGTGGATGTTGACCAGGCCGGGGCCGCAGATCAGGCGCTCGTTGGAGACGCGGCCGAACTGCTGCGAGAGCAGTTCCAGGATGCGGATCTCCTCCGGCGTGCCCGGCGGGAAGCTGACATGGCCGCCCTCGGTCTCCAGCGGGAAGCAGCGCCCGCCGCGCATCAGCAGGCCGCCCACGCCCAGGCCGGTGCCGGGGCCGATCACGCCGTAGTTGCGCGGCACCTCGACCGGCGACGGGGTCCAGCTGGCGCCGCCGACCTGGACCACGTCCTGCGGCCGCAGCAGGCTGATCGCCATCGCCTGCGCGGCGAAGTCGTTGATCAGGTGCAGTTCGTCGAAGCCGAGCATGGCGCGGGTGCGCGCCCGCGAGATCACCCACGGATGGTTGGTGATGCGCGCCTCGTCGCCGTCGACGCGGCCGGCGACCGCGAAGGTGCCGCTGCGCGCGTCCACCCCGGTCTGTTCCAGGTAGTGGCGGGCGGCGTCGCCCAGCGACGGGAACTCCACCACCGAGTAGGTCTGGGTGCTGTCGTCGAGCAGCGGCACCGAAGCGTCGAGATCGGCAAGGGCGAAACGGGCATTGGTGCCGCCGATGTCGGCGACCAGCACCGGGCGCTGCGGCGCGCTCATTGCGCGACCTTCGGCGCGGCGCCGGACTGGTCGCAGGAGACGTAGGCCTGCGCTTCCTCCGGCCCCCAGCTGCCGGCCGGGTAGGGCAGCAGCGGCAGGTGCGCCTGCGCCCAGGCGGCGCTGACGCTGTCGATCCAGGCCCAGGCGGCGCGGACTTCGTCGTCGCGCACGAACAGCGCATGGTTGCCGTTGAGCGCGTCGAGCATCAGCCGCTCGTAGGCGATGCGCCGATGCAGGCCGGTGGGCACCGACAGTTCCAGTTCCAGCGGCTGCAGTTCCAGCGCGCCCCATTCCGGGCCGGCCAGGCTGCTCATCAGCCCCAGTTCGATGTTTTCCTGCGGCTGCAGCTGGAAGGTCAGCCGGTTCGGCGCCACCTGCTGCGCGGCCGGGCGCTCGAACAGCCAGTGGGTGACCGGCTTGAGCGTGACCACCACGCGGGTGGAGCGCTCGGCCAGGCGCTTGCCGGTGCACAGGCGGAACGGCACCCCGGCCCAGCGCCAGTTGTCGATGTAGGCGGTGACCGCGGCGAAGGTCTCCACGTCGCTGCCTTCCGGCGGCTGGTAGGCCTGCGCCGGCTGGCCGTTGATGGTGCCGGCGGTGTAGCGCCCGCGCACGCTGTCGCGGGCGGCATGCTCGGCGCTGAGCGGACGCAGCGCGCGCAGCACCTTGACCTTCTCGTCGCGGATGCGGTCGGCTTCCAGCGACGCCGGCGGCTCCATCGCCACCAGGCACAGCAACTGCAGGATATGGCTCTGCACCATGTCGCGCAGCGCGCCGGAGCGCGCGTAGTAGGCGTCGCGGCCGTCCACGCCCTCGCTCTCGGCGACCAGGATGTCCACCGACTCGATGTAGTTGCGGTTCCACACCGCTTCCAGCAGGGTGTTGCCGAAGCGCAGCGCGATCAGGTTCTGCACCGCGGCCTTGCCCAGGTAGTGGTCCAGGCGGAACACGCGGTCCTCGTCGATCAGCGCGCCGATCGCCTGCACGATCTCGCGGGCGCTGTCCGAATCGTGGCCGATCGGCTTCTCCAGCATCAGCCGGTGCGGCGCGGCCAGGGCGCCGCCCAGGGCCAGGCCCTGGCAGGTGCTGATGTACAGCCCCGGCGGGATCGCCAGGTAGCTCACGCAGCGGCGTGCGGTCAGGTCGCGCACCGCGGCGGCCACCGATTCGGCATCGCGCAGGTCCACCGAACGGTAGTCGATGCGTGCCAGCAGCGCCTGCACGATCGATTCGCCGATCTGCGGCATCGCCGCCTGCAGGCGCGGCTTGAGGATCTCGTGGAACTTGGCGGTGTCGTGCGGCGACAGCGCCAGTGCGCGGATGCGGAAGTCTTCCGGCAGGAAGCCGTCGTCGAGCATGCGCAGCAGCGAGGGGAACAGGTAGCGCTGGGCCAGATCGCCGGTGGCGCCGAACAACAGGAAGGTATCGTGCATCGACCGGGTTTCGGTTTCGGGTGACATGGTGTCGATCACCTGGGGGCTAGGAGTGACGTGGCGTGGGAAAGCGAACGGCGGCGACGGCCTGTATCCGGCCGGTTCGGGCGAGGGCGTGACGCGGGAGGGCCGCCAGGCGGGAACGCACGATCCAGGAGATGAATACGACTGCCAGACCTCTGAGCATACCTCTCCAATGCCTCATGCTGCAGGTCGGTCGTCATCCGGCAGGATGACGGCGGCGCGCCGGATCGGCGGCTGGCGGATCGCATTGCATGCCCTCCCAGGCTCGATGTTGCCCCGTGAAAACGGTTACATGGCAGAATACCGCATCGCGATCCATTGTTGCCTGCGCGCGGGCATGATGCGACCCGAATTCGTATGCACTGCCCTCGGGAGGGACCGGCGGCAGCCCGTTCCTCACTGCCGGAAACCGGATACATGGCGAAAGTACAACTGGACAACATCCGCAAGGTCTACGACAACGGCCAGGTCGCCGTGCACGGGGCCAGCTTCGAAGTGGCCGACGGCGAACTGATGGTGCTGGTCGGGCCCTCGGGCTGCGGCAAGTCCACGCTGCTGCGCATGATCGCCGGCCTGGAAGAGATCAGCGGCGGCGAGCTGCGCATCGGCGAGCGCGTGGTCAACGAGGTGGCGCCGAAGGACCGCGACATCGCCATGGTGTTCCAGAGCTACGCGCTGTACCCGCACATGACCGTGGCCGAGAACCTGGCGTTCGGGCTCAAGCTGCGCGGCGAGAGCAAGGAGGTCATCCGCCAGCGCGTGGCCGCCGCCGCCGACACCCTGGGCCTGACCCCGATGCTGGACAAGCTGCCGCGGGCCATGTCCGGCGGCCAGCGCCAGCGCGTGGCGCTGGGCCGGGCGCTGGTGCGCGAACCGGCGGTGTTCCTGCTCGACGAGCCGCTGTCCAACCTGGACGCCAAGCTGCGCCATTCGGTGCGCACCGAGATCGCGCAACTGCACCGCAAGCTCGGCACCACCATGATCTACGTCACCCACGACCAGGTCGAGGCGATGACCCTGGGCCAGCGCATCGTCGTGCTCAAGGACGGGCTGATCCAGCAGATCGACACGCCGATGGCGCTGTACGACCGCCCGGCCAACCTGTTCGTGGCCGGTTTCCTCGGCAGCCCGGCGATGAACGTGCTGCGCGGGCGGTTGGTCGACGAGGGCGGCCTGCAACTGCAGTTGCAGGACGGCGGGCGGGTGCCGCTGCCGGGTGCGCAGGTCGCGCCGCAGTGGTTGGGCCGTGAGCTGGCGATCGGCGTGCGGCCGGAGCACCTGCAGCCCAGCGACGACGCGCAGGGCGGCTTCGAGGCCACCATCGAGGTGATCGAGCCGGTCGGCAACGAGATCTTCATCAATCTCAGCCACGGCGCGCAGCCGCTGGTGATGCGGGTGGCGCCGCGTGCGCTGCCGGGCCTGGGCGAGCGCCTGCGGGTGGCGGTGCGCGGCGACGCGCTGCACTTCTTCGATGCCGAGAGTGGGGGGCGTCTGGAGGTGCGGGATTCGGGATTGGGGATTGGGGATTCGCAACAGCCGTAAGCGAAAGCTGGCGTTACGGCGCGCGCTCAGCGCGCCAGGCCGTCGATCAGGGGCTGCCACCTTGCGGGGTGGCCGTCGATGTCCAGTCCCGCCGGCGGCGCCTCCTCGAGCGGCAGCACCGCCAATGCCAGGGTGCCGGCGACGCTGACCACGCTGCCGAATGGCTGGCCGTCGCGCTGCACCGCTGCATCGATGGCGACGGGCGCATCCACTTCCAGCAACTGCACCGCGCGCTTGGCCTTGCCCAGGAAGTGGGTGCGGGCGACGATTTCCTGGCCGGGGTAGCAGCCTTTCTTGACGCTGAAGGCGTGCAGCCGGTCCAGGCCCAACTGCTGCGGCGTCCACTGTTCGCGCTGGCTCGGCGCAAGCCGGGCCAGGCCTAGCCGCAGGTCGGCCGCGCGCCAGGCCTCAGCCAGCACCGGGTCGGCGGCCGGCGCATCCGCGGCCGGCGTCGGCACCAGGCGCAGGGTGCGCGGCAGGCCGTCGCCGCCCATGTCCAGTTCGATCACGCCGGCCTCATCGTGCGCTGACGTCGCGCCGCGGGCCTGCTCGGGTAGGCTCAGGCGACCGAAAGCAACAAGCGTGTCCTCGACCGTCACGCGCAGTTTGCGCCGGAACACGAAGCGGCCCAGTGCCGTTGCCAGTTCCTCGGCGCCGCCGTCGGCCAGCAGCATCAGCAAGGCGTCGTCGGCCTGGCGCAGCAGCGCGAACACCGCGATCACCCGGCCCTTGGCGGTGAGCCAGGCGTTCCACTGCCACTGGCCCACGGCCAGCGCCTGCACGTCGTTGGCGAATTGCGCATGGGCGAAGGCCGCTGCATCCGGACCGCGCAATGCGACGTATTGCAGGTGTGGCAAGGCGGAAAAACCGCCGGATTCTAGATTCAGGTTGTCAGGCACGAGAGGGGAGGACTAAAATTGACGAGTTGTGAGACCCGCATGATAGGCCAACCAACCCCCACACCCGAGTCCGATCCCGAAACGCAGCGGCCCGCCGAGGACACCCCTCCGCAGGCCGAGCCTGCGCCGCGGGAGATCGGCGGGCGCGGCGGCCTCGAGCCGACGCGCTACGGCGACTGGGAGAAAAACGGACGCTGCATCGATTTTTGAGCAGCTTTGAGCCAACGCGGCCTTAAGCACGCCGCCCAGCCGAGACAACGAGCCCAGCGAATGGCTACGCGCGAACGTCCCCTTTCCCCGCATCTGCAGGTCTATCGCTGGCAGATCCAGATGGTGACCTCGATCCTGAATCGAGCCACCGGCATCGTGCTGTCGATCGGTGCCCTGATCATCGCCGCCGGCCTGTTGGCGCTGATGCTCGGCCCCGCCTCCTGGAACTGCTTCCGCGACATCGCCGGCGCCTGGTACGGCCAGGTGTTCCTGTTCGGCTGGACCTGGTGCTTCGCTTTCCACCTGTTCGGCGGCCTGCGCCACATCCTGCAGGATTTCGGCCAGGGCTACGCGGTCCGCGCCTTCGTCACCATCGGCTGGCTGTCGGTCGTGCTCAGCTTCGTGCTGACCGCCGCGGTGTGGGCCTACGTGCTGCTGGGAGCCACCGCATGAGCCGCTATCGCACCCCGTTGAAGAATGTCCGCGGCCTGGGCGCGGCCAAGACCGGCACCGAGCACTTCGTGCTGCAGCGCCTGACCGCCACCGCCCTGGTGCCGCTGTCGATCTGGTTCCTGATCTTCGTGCTGAGCCTGCTCGGTTCGGACTACGTCGCCGCCACCGAGGCCGTGGCCAAGCCGTGGAACGCGATCCTGCTTGTCGGCTTCCTGATCGCCGCGTTCTGGCACGCCCAGCTTGGCATGCAGGTGGTGCTGGAAGACTACGTGCACACCTCGCTGCTGGCCTTGGCCGCGCAGACCATCGTGCGCTTCGTCGCCGTGCTCGGCGCCATCGTCAGCATCTTCGCCGTGGCGCGCATCGCGCTGGGCATCGCCTGATCCATCGGCGCCCCCTCTAGGAACCACATTTCGATGTCCGCTTACAAGATCACCGAACACAAGTACGACATGGTCGTGGTCGGCGCCGGCGGCGCCGGCCTGCGCGCCACCTTCGGTCTGGCCCAGAAGGGCCTGCAGACCGTCTGCCTGACCAAGGTCTTCCCGACCCGTTCGCACACCGTGGCCGCGCAGGGCGGCATCTCCGCCGCGCTCGGCAACATGGGCGAGGACGACTGGCGCTACCACTTCTACGACACCATCAAGGGCTCGGACTGGCTGGGCGACCAGGACGCGATCGAGTACATGTGCCGCGAGGCGATCCCGGCGATCATCGAGCTGGAGCACTACGGCGTGCCGTTCAGCCGCACCGAGGACGGCAAGATCTACCAGCGTCCGTTCGGCGGCATGACCACCAAGTACGGCGAAGGCCCGTCCGCGCAGCGCACCTGCGCCGCCGCCGACCGCACCGGCCACGCCATGCTGCACACGCTGTACCAGCAGTCGCTGGCGCACAACGCGCGCTTCATGATCGAGTACTTCGCGCTCGACCTGATCTTCGACGAGGAAGGCGCCTGCCGTGGCGTGCTCGCCCTGGACATGGCCGAAGGCTCGCTGCACCTGTTCCGCGCCCACGGCGTGGTGCTGGCCACCGGCGGCTACGGCCGCGCCTACTTCAGCGCCACCTCGGCGCACACCTGCACCGGCGACGGCGGCGGCCTGGTGATGCGCGCCGGCCTGCCGATGCAGGACATGGAGTTCGTGCAGTTCCACCCGACCGGCATCTACGGCGCCGGCTGCCTGATCACCGAAGGCGTGCGCGGCGAAGGCGGCATCCTGCGCAACAGCAGCGGCGAGCGCTTCATGGAGCGCTACGCGCCGCACTACAAGGATCTGGCCTCGCGCGACGTGGTGTCGCGTTCGATGACCATCGAGATCCGCGAAGGCCGCGGCGTCGGCGAGCACAAGGACCACATCCTGCTCGACCTGACCCACCTCGGCCCGGGCGTGATCGACGAGAAGCTGCCCGGCATCGCCGAGAGCGCGCGCATCTTCGCCGGCGTCGACGTGCACAAGCAGCCGATCCCGGTGATCCCGACCGTCCACTACAACATGGGCGGCATTCCGACCAACTACCACGGCGAGGTGGTGCGCAAGGACGGCGACAACCCCGATGCGGTGGTGCCGGGCCTGTACGCCATCGGCGAGGCCGCCTGCGTGTCGGTGCACGGCGCCAACCGCCTGGGCTCCAACTCGCTGCTCGACCTGGTGGTGTTCGGCCGCGCGGTGGCCAACCGCTGCGCCGAGACGATCAAGACCGGCGCGCCGCACAAGGGCCTGCCGGGCGACGCCTGCGACAAGGCGCTGGGCCTGCTGGACAAGCTGCGCAACGCCAACGGCAGCACCCCGACCTCGGTGATCCGCGACAAGATGCAGCGCACCATGCAGTCCGACGCGGCGGTGTTCCGCACCAGCAAGACGCTGAAGGAAGGCGTGGACAAGATGGCCGACATCTTCGCCAGCTTCGAGGACGTCAAGGTGTCCGACCGCTCGCTGGTGTGGAATTCCGACCTGATCGAGACCTACGAGCTGAACAACCTGCTGCTCAACGCGGTGGCGACGATCAACTCGGCCGAACAGCGCAAGGAAAGCCGCGGCGCGCACGCCCACGAGGATTTCCCCGACCGCGACGACGTCAACTGGCAGAAGCACACGCTGGTCACCGTCGACGACAAGGGCCAGTGCAGCTTCGACTACCGCCCGGTGCACATGTACACGCTCAGCAAGGACGTGGACGTGGTGCCGCCGAAGCCGCGCGTTTACTGACCACAGCCGGGAAACGGGAGTAGGGAATCGGGAATCGAGAACAGCGCATGCGCTCTTCGCTCCCGCTTCCCATTCCCCATTCCCCAATCCCCATTCCCGGATTTTAAAGCCATGGCAGAGTTCACCCTCCCCAAGAATTCCAAGATCGGCAAGGGCAAGCACTTTCCCGCCAAGGGCGCGAAGAACGTGCGGACCTTCAAGGTCTACCGGTGGAATCCGGACGACGACAGCAACCCGCGGACCGACACCTACGAGGTGGATCTGGACGCGTGCGGCCCGATGGTTCTGGACGCGCTGATCAAGATCAAGAACGAGATCGACCCGACCCTGACCTTCCGCCGCTCGTGCCGCGAAGGCATCTGCGGGTCGTGCGCGATGAACATCGACGGCACCAATACGCTGGCCTGCACCAAGGCGATCAGCGACTGCGGCAAGAAGGAAGTGCCGATCTACCCGCTGCCGCACATGAGCGTGGTCAAGGATCTGGTGCCGGACCTGACCCACTTCTACGCGCAGTACGCCTCGATCAAGCCGTGGATCCGCACCCAGACCCCGCCGCCGCCGGACCGTGAGCGGCTGCAGTCGCCGGAAGACCGCAAGAAGCTCGACGGCCTGTACGAGTGCATCCTGTGCGCGTGCTGCTCGACCAGCTGCCCGAGCTACTGGTGGAACGGCGAGCGTTACCTGGGCCCGGCGATCCTGCTGCAGGCCTACCGCTGGATCATCGACTCGCGCGACGAGGACACCGGTGCGCGCCTGGACGATCTGGAAGATCCGTTCAAGCTGTACCGCTGCCACACCATCATGAACTGCGCGCGGACCTGCCCGAAGGGGCTGAACCCGGCGCTGGCGATCGCCGAGATCAAGAAGCTGATGATGGCGCGCCGCGCCTGATCGCAGCGGCACACGTTCCATACGGCGGGCCTGCCCGCCGACCGCGCGGCACCGGCTTTCGGGTTCGGTGCCGCGTTCGTTTTCGGCGGCTGCCGTGCGGCGCCGCCCCCAGGCAAGGGCGCATGCGATGGACGAGAGCACCGAACTGAAGAAGCTGCGCTGGCGCTGCCGGCGCGGCATGCGCGAACTGGACCAGTTGTTCGGCCGCTACCTGGACCGGCGCTGGGGGGAAGCTTCCGAGGACGAGCGCGGGGTTTTCCTATACCTGCTCGATTGCGAGGACGATAAGTTGTGGCGATGGTTCATGGGCTACGAGGCCTGTCCCGATGCGCGCGCCGCCGATCTCATCGCTTCCATCCGCGCCATGCCGGCTTGACTGGCGCCCGTCGCGCTGGCTGCTGGCCGCGCTGACCCTGCTCGGCGCGCTGGCGCCGCTGTCGCTGCTCGGCTCCGACCTGCCGCCGCACCTGGCCTGGCCGGCGGCCGCGCTGGCGCTGCTGTACGCGGCGTGGCTGCTGCGCCGTGAGGCCGGGCGGGCGCCGCGCGCGCTGCTGATTCCTGCCGGTGCCGGTGCGCCCAGCGTCGATGGCGTGGCGGTGAGCGCGCTGCAGGTCGCCTGGCGCGGACCGCTGGCGTTCGTGCGCTGGCGCGATGCGCAGGGGCGTACGCAGCGCCTGGCGTGGTGGCCGGACACGCTGCCGCCGGCGGCACGACGTGAACTGCGTCTGGCCGCTGCCGCCCATGCCGCTTCGTCTGCGCCGCCGCAAATGGCACCATAGCGCTCCCTGGATGGTGGCTGCGCATGTTCAAACCCTTACCCGTGGCCATCGGCCTGCGCTATCTGCGCGCCAAGCGCCGCAACAACTTCATCTCCTTCATCTCCATGGCCTCGATCCTCGGCATCGCCCTGGGCGTGACCGTGCTGATCACCACCCTGGCGGTGATGAGCGGCTTCCAGAAGGAGATCCGCGACCGCCTGCTGCAGATGGCCGCGCATGCCACGGTCAGCGCGCAGGGCGCGCCGATGGAGGACTGGCAGCACGCGGTGGACGTGGCCATGCGCGACAAGCGCGTCGCCGGCGCCGCGCCCTACGTCGAGGAAGAGGCCCTGCTGACCGGCCAGCGCAACCAGCCAGCGATCGTTCGCGGCATCCTGCCCAAGGAAGAGGCCAAGGTCTCGGTGCTGGCGCAGAAGATGAAGCAGGGCTCGGTCGACAGCCTGACCCCGGGGTCCTACAACATCCTGCTCGGCCAGGAACTGGCGCTGTGGCTGGGCGTAGGCGTCGGCGACAAGGTGGTGGTGATGCTGGGCGAGCCGCAGGCCAGCCCGATGGGCATGGTGCCGCGCTACAAGCGCTTCACCGTCAGCGGCATCTTCGAGGCCGGCTACAACGAGATCGACCGCGGCCTGGCGGTGACCAGCATGCCGGACCTGCAGCGGGTGCTGCGCATGGGCGACGGCGTCACCGGCGTGCGCCTGAAGTTGTACGACATGGATCAGGCCTGGAACGTGGCGCGCGACCTGGCGCTGAACCTGCACGGCCCGTACATGGTCAGCGACTGGACCCGCGAGAACGCCAACCTCTACCAGTCGCTGAAGATGGAAAAGACAGTGATGGGCATCCTGCTGTCGCTGATCATCGCGATGGGTGCGTTCAACCTGGTGTCCTCGCAGGTGATGCTGGTGACCGACAAGCAGGCCGACATCGCGATCCTGCGCACGCTGGGACTGAGCCCGGGCGGGGTGATGCAGGTGTTCATGGTGCAGGGCACGCTGATCGGCGTGATCGGCACCGTCGCCGGCGTGATCGGCGGCATCGTGCTGACGCTCAACCTGGAGCGGATCCTGGCCGGCATCGAGGCGGTGTTCAACATCAAGCTGCTGCCGGAGGACGTCTACTACATCACCGGCCTGCCCACCGACATGCAGCCGCACGACGTCATGGTGATCACCATCGTCGCCTTGCTGATGAGCTTCCTGGCCACGCTGTACCCGGCCTGGCGCGCGGCGCGCACGCAGCCGGCGGAGGCGCTGCGCTATGAATGAGAGCCGGGAATCGGGAATGGGCAATCGGGAATCGGGAATGCAGAAGCGACAAGCGGACGCGGCGATCCGCGCCGAAGGCCTGGCCAAGACCTATGCCGAAGGCAAGATGCGCACGCCGGTGTTCGACGGGCTGGAGCTGAGCGTGGCCGCCGGCGAGACCGTGGCCATCGTCGGCGCGTCCGGTGCCGGCAAGAGCACCTTGCTGCACCTGCTCGGCGGCCTCGACGTGCCGACCTCCGGCGAGGTCTACGTGGCCGGCCAGCGCATGTCGGCGCTGACCGACGCGGCGCGTGGGCAGTTGCGCAACCGTTCGCTGGGCTTCGTCTACCAGTTCCATCACCTGCTGCCCGAGTTCACCGCGCTGGAGAATGTGATGATGCCGGTGCTGCTGGGCGGCGCGCCGATCCAGGACGCCGATGCCCGCGCCCGCGCGCTGCTGGAATCGGTGGGCCTGGGCCATCGCCTGGAGCACAAGCCGGGCGAACTGTCCGGCGGCGAGCGCCAGCGTGCCGCGGTGGCGCGTGCGCTGGTCAATCGCCCGGCCTGCGTGCTCGGCGACGAGCCGACCGGCAACCTCGACGACAAGACCGCGGCCAACGTGTTCGCGCTGATGCTCGAACTCAACCGCGCGCAGGGCACCAGCCTGGCCCTGGTCACCCACGACCGCAGCCTGGCGCGCAAGCTGGACCGGGTGCTGGAACTGCACCAGGGCAAGCTGCGCGAACTGGCGCCTGCGGACGTTTGAATGGGGAGGCTGCCGCACGGCGGCCCCGAACCGCGGGTGGTCGAGCATGATCGCGGCCTGACGATCGCGAGGGGCTCAAGCCTCTTTCAGGGGGGGGCTGGCGTGGCAGCCATGCTTCCCGTGGCCGTCCTTCGATCCCGACGACAGCGCTGTCCTGCGGCTGACGCAGGCCGCGTCGGGACTGAAGTCCCTCCCACAGGGAGATCCTTCTCACAGGTACGCCGGCGCATCGTCGTGCGGTAGGAGCGGCGTCAGCCGCGACACGAACGTTACCGATAGCCCCTGTCGCGGCTTAGCCGCTCCTGCAAGTGCAACCGCATGCGGGAGCGACTTCATTGCGACGAACGCAGCCGACCATGTCGTCGGCCCCGGTTGCCGACAGCGCCTGACCAAGCCTCGTCCCTCAGGGAATCACCCGCTGCGCGCGCAGCCGCGTGAACAGCTCCAGGAACGAGGCGCGGCTGTCGTAGTAGCCGAGGAAGCCGAGATCGCGGCTCTTGGTCATGTCGTTGACGCACTCGATCTCGCGGCCCAGATCGGCATCGGTATGCCACCACGACGCCAGTTGGTTCACATCCGCCTGCACCAGCCCATGCTGCTCGGCGATCTCGCGCCACAGCGCAGGCGCAGTGTCCTGCAGGCGCGGCTGCAGCGGCATCGGCGCCTCCGGATAAGGGGCAGGGTCCAGGCCGAAGAACGCGGCGATCTCGCCCCACATCCAGCGCCAGCGGAACACGTCGCCGTTGACCGTGTTGAAGGCCTGGTTGCGTGCGGCCGGATTGGTCGCGGCCCAGGCCAGTTGGCGGCCGAGCAGGCCGGCGTCGGTGAGGTCGGTGAGGCTGTCCCACTGCGCGCGCGAACCGGGGAACACGAACGGCTGCCCGGTGTGCTTGCACAGCGTCGCGTACACCGCCAGGGTCACGCCCATGTTCATCGCATTGCTGCCGTTGGCCTGGCCGATCATGGTGTGCGAGCGGTGCACGCTCCAGCCGAAGCCATGGCGCGCGGCGGCGTCGAACAGCAGGTCTTCCAGCGTGTAGTAGAAATTCTCGCCCGGCTGCCGCGGTTCGCTCTCGCGGAACGGCGTCTCCGCCTTGCCGCTGCCGTAGTGCTCGAACGAGCCCAGGTAATGCTTGGTGCCGGTGACCAGCGCCATGTGCTGCAGCGTCGCGCCGTCCAGGCCCTCGCACAGGTGCCGCAACATCGCGCCGTTGGCGGCGACGTTCTCCTTCTCGGTGTCGCGCCGCGTCCAGGTGCAGAAGAACACGTGGGTGATCGGCAGCCCGCGCAGCGCCGCGATGGTGGCGTCGCGGTCGAGCAGATCGACCGCCACCGGAATCACGCCTTCCTGCGGCACCGGACGGCGTGCCAGCCCATAGACGGTCCAGCCCTCGGCGACCAGCACGTTGGCGAGGTTGTAGCCGGAGATGCCAGTGACTCCGACGATCAATGCGATGCCCTTGCGCATGCGCGAACTCCTTACGACGTGGGGTATCGCACCTTAGGCGCGGGGCGATGAAGCTGCGGAGAACTGCGTCGGGACTGTGACGCGGCGCGCGCTCGCGCGTTAGGCGAATTCTGACGCGGTGCCGCGGCATGGACCGATGGCTCGCGTCCAGGCTGGATGCGACGCTGGCATCGCGATAAAGACGGTGTCGCGCGATGCGCATGTCGCGCCGCTTCGTCTCGCTGCTTCCGATCCATCGATGCCAAGGAGGGCAAGCACATGCAACCGTCGGCAGACGCGGTGCCTCGCCAGGGCCCCGCCGCGGCTCGCGCTGCCCGCTGGCCGGCACCGGCGCCGTTCGGCGCTGCGGTCGCGGCCAGCCTCGCCGCCGGCGTGCTGGCCGCGCTGTGGCTGCCGCGCCTGCTGCCCTGGCCGCTGGCCGTGGCGATCCTGCTCGCCGGGGCGTCGCTGTACGTGGCGGCGCCGCGCTGGCGCTGGCTGGGCGCCTTCGCGATCGGCGCCGGCTGGCTGGCGCTGATCGCCGGCATGGTGCTGGCGCGGCAGTTGCCGGCCGACTGGGAAAAACGCGTGGTCGACGTCCGCGGCCAGGTGGTGGAACTGCCGCAGGCGGAGACCCGCCGCACCCGCTTCCTGTTCCGGGTGGACAGCGACGCGGCGCAGCCGGCGCCGTTGCGCGGGCGCCTGCTGCAATTGGCGTGGTACGACGACTTCGGCACGCACCAGGCCGGGCCGCGTAGCGCCCTGAGCGCCGGCGCGCGCTGGCAGTTGCAGGTGCGCCTGCGCGCGCCGCGCGGCTTGAGCAATCCGGGCGGCTTCGATGCCGAGGCCTATGCGCTGGCGCAGCGGATCAGCGCCAGCGGCTATGTGGTGGCGCCGCAGGCGGCAGCGCAATTGACGCCGGGGCAGGGCATCGACGCCTGGCGCGCCGACATGTCCGCACGCATCGCCGCGGCCGTGCCGCAGGCCTCGGCGCGCTACGTACAGGCGCTGGCGCTGGGCGATACCCGGCGGCTGGACGATCGCGACTGGCGCATCCTGCGCGCCGCCGGCCTGACCCATCTCATCGCCATTTCCGGCTTCCATGTCGGCCTGGTCGCCGGCGCCTTCGCACTGCTCGGCGGCGGCCTGTGGCGGCTGTGGCCGCAACTGGGCCGCTACTGGTCGCGCCGCCAGGCCGCGGCGGCGCTGGCGCTGCTCGGCGCCGGCGGCTACACCCTGGTGTCGGGCATGGCCCTGCCGACCGTGCGCACCGCGCTGATGATCGCGGTGTTGGTGGCGGCACGGTTGTGGCGGCGACCGGTGCGGGTGGTCGACGCATTGGCGCTGGCGGCGATTGCCATGCTGCTCTGCGACCCGCTGGCGGTGCTCTCGGCCGGCTTCTGGCTGAGCTTCCTCGGCGTCGCCTGGCTGGCTTGGTGCATGCCCGATGCCGGTCGTGGCTGGCGCGAGACGCTGCGCAGCTTCCTGACCGCGCAAGGCGTGGCCACGGTCGGCCTGCTGCCGGTGAGCACGATGCTGTTCGGGCAGGCCTCCGTGGTCGGGCCGCTGGCCAACCTGCTGGCGATCCCCTGGTGGAGCCTGGTGGTGGTCCCGCTGGCCTTGCTCGGCACCGCGCTGGAGGCGTTGCACGCCGGTGCCGGCGCCTGGCTGTGGCGCCTGGCCGCGGCCTGCTTCGACCTGACCTGGCCATTGTTCGTCGCCCTGGGCGAGAGCCGCTTCGCCCTGCGCTGGCTACCGGAGGCGCGCGACTGGGCGCTGCCGCTGGCCCTGCTGGGCGCGTTCTGGTTGCTGTTGCCGCGCGCGGTGCCGGGCAAACCGCTGGCGGCGATGCTGTGGTTGCCCTTGCTGTGGCCGCCGCTGGAGCGACCGCGACCGGGCGAGGTCGATCTGGTGATGTTCGACGTGGGGCAGGGGCTGTCGTTGCTGGTGCGCACCGCCCACCATCAACTGCTGTACGACACCGGGCCGGCGGTGGAGGACGGCTACGACGCTGGCGAGCGGGTGGTGGTCCCGGCGCTGCATGCGCTTGGCGTGGCGCGGCTGGATCGCGCGGTGATCAGTCATGGCGACAACGACCACGCCGGCGGCCTGGGCGCGGTGCGCGCGGCGCTGCCGATCGGCCTGGTCCAGGCTCCGGCCGGCGCGCCGGTGCCGCTGGACCGCCCCTGCGTGACCGGCGATGCCTGGGAATGGGATGGCGTGCGGTTCCGGTTCCTGCATCCGGCGCCGCACTTTCCCTATCTGCGCAACGAATCCAGCTGCGTGCTGCGCGTGGAAACCGTGCATGGCGCGCTGTTGCTGGCCGGCGATATCGGCGACGTGGTCGAGCGCACGCTGCTGCGCGAGGCGCCGCAGGCGCTGCGCGCCGACGTCGTGGTGGCGCCGCACCATGGCAGCGCGCATTCCTCGCAGCCGGCCTTCGTCGCCGCCACCGGCGCGCGGCTGGTGCTGGTGTCGGCGGCCTACGGCAACCGCTTCGGTCATCCGCATCCGGGCGTAGTGGCGCGCTGGCAGGCCGCCGGCGCCGAGGTCGCCGGCACGCCGCAGGGCGGTGCGCTGCGCGTGTGGCTGGGGCGCGCCGGCCTGCAACTGCGCGAGCGGCGGCCCTGGCGGGCGCGGCTGTGGGACGCGGCGGAGCGGGCGCGGGCGGCTGCTATCCTATCGGCCAGTGAACGAACGGCCGAGCGTGCCGGAGGGTTGCGACGTGTGGGAACTGGTCAAGGCCGGTGGCTGGCCGATGGTGCCATTGCTGCTGTTGGGCGTGGTCGCGCTGGCGATCGTCCTGGAGCGGTTCTGGAGCCTGCGCCGTAGCGAGGTGTTGCCGCCGGGACTGGGCCAGGAAGTGCGCAACTGGGCCACGCGCGGCAAGCTCGACCCCACCCACATCGAATCGCTGCGGCGCAATTCGCCGCTGGGCGCGCTGCTCGCGGCCGGCCTGGACGTGCGCAACCGTCCGCGCGAGATCGTGCGCGAGCGCATCGAGGATACCGGCCGGCACGTCGTGCACCGCATGGAGCGTTACCTGAACGCGTTGGGCACCATCGCCTCGGCCGGGCCGCTGCTCGGCCTGCTCGGCACCGTGGTCGGCATGATCCAGATGTTCCTCGGCATCCTCGACCATGGCCTGGGCGACGTGAACCAGCTCGCCGGCGGCATCGGCAAGGCGCTGGTGTGCACCGCCACCGGCATGATCATCGCGGTGCCGGCGCTGATCTTCCATCGCCATTTCAAGGGCCGCATCGCCGGCTACGTGATCGAGATGGAGCAGGAAGCCACCGCGCTGACCGACGCGCTCGACGGCCATGGCCGTGCGGTTGCGCCGGCACGCGGCGCCGCGTCGAACGCCGCGTCGGCCAAGGGCTGAGCCGGTGCGGATCCGCGACGACCGTGGCCAGGACGAGCCGCACATCGACCTGGTGCCGTTGATCGACGTCATCCTGGTGCTGATCATCTTCTTCGTCGTGACCACCACCTTCGATGCGCGTTCGACGCTGCAATTGCAGCTGCCCAACGCCAGCGACCGCAACGCGCCGCCGCCGGCGCGCGCGCTGAGCGTGCTGATCAACGCCGACGGGCATTACTTCATCAACGACCAGGAAGTGCTGCGCACCGACGTGGAGTCGGTCAAGCGCAGCATCGCCCAGGTCGCCGGCGACGACCGCGAGCAGCCGGTGCTGCTGCGCGCCGACGCGCGCACGCCTTACCAGGCGGTGGTCACCGCGCAGGACGCGCTGGGCCAGCTCGGGTTCCGCCGCATCGCCATCGCCACTGCCCCCGAAGTCAACAGGGACGGAAGCTCCAAGTGAATGTACCCACCGACGTGCCCGTCCAGGATTCCCCCTGGCGGACCTATCGCCGCCTGTTGTCCTATGCCGGCGGCTACCGCGGTCTGCTGCTGATCGCCGCCGTCGGCGCGCTGCTGGAAGCGCTGGCCGGCTCGGGCTTCCTGGCGCTGATGAAGCCGATCACCGACGAGACCTTCATCGCCCGCAATCGCGAGGTGGCGATGTGGTTGCCGTTGCAGATCGTCGGCCTGTTCGTGCTGCGCGGCATCGCTGGCTACGTCACCGACATGTCGATGGGACGCGCGGCGCGGAGCATTTCCCGCGATTTCCGGGTCAACGTGCTGGACAAGTACCTGCGCCTGCCGGGCAGCCGCTTCGATGCCGAGCCGGTGGCGTCGATGCTGGTGCGGCTGGGTTCGGACAGCGAGCAGGTGGCGCAGGCCGCGGTCGACGCGATGAAGGTGATGGTGCAGCAGACCCTGCAGATCGTCGGCGCGCTGGCGGTGATGCTGTGGTACAGCTGGACGGTGACCGTGACCATCCTGCTGGTGGCGCCGCCGCTGGCGTGGGTGATGGACCGCGTGGCCAAGCGCTACCGGCGGGTCAGCCACCGCATCCAGGAGAGCAACGCCGAGCTGATGCAGTCCGCCGAGCAGGCCCTGTCCGGCAACCAGGAGGTCAAGGTCTACGGCGCGCGCGCCAGCGAGATGGAGCGCTACCAGCACCTGGCCGACACCAACCTGCACCTGGCGATGAAGGTCGAGTCCACCCGCGGCATCTCCTCGGCCGCGGTGCAGTTGCTGGGCGCGATCGGCCTGGCCGCGCTGCTGCTGATCGCCGGCCACGAGGCGCTGGCCGGGCGCCTGACCGCCGGCGAGTTCGTCTCGCTGATGACCGCGATGATGGCGATCATCCCGGCGCTGAAGAACCTCACCAATGTGCAGAACATGCTGCAGCGGGGCGTCGCCTCGGCGCAGCGGCTGTTCGTGGTGCTGGATGCGCCGGAGGAACAGGACAGCGGTACCCGCCACATCGAGCGCGCGCAGGGCCGGATCGAGTTCCGCGAGGTCACCGCCGCCTATCCGGGGCAGGCGCGGCCGGCGCTGGCCGAAGTCAGCTTCGTCGCCGAACCCGGCACCGTCACCGCCATCGTCGGCCGCTCCGGCAGCGGCAAGTCGAGCCTGGTCAAGCTGATCCCGCGCTTCTACGACCCGCAGTCCGGGCAGATCCTGCTCGATGGCCACCCGCTGCAGGACTATCGGCTGGAGGATCTGCGCCGACAGATCGCCCTGGTCGGCCAGCAGGTGATGCTGTTCGACGGCAGCATCGCCGAGAACGTCGCCTACGGCGAGATGCGAGAGGCCAGCCCTGCGCAATTGCAGCAGGCGATCGCCGATGCCAACGCGATGGAGTTCGTCGAGCACCTGCCCGAGGGCGTGCAGGCGCAGGTCGGGGCCAAGGGAGGACGCCTGTCCGGCGGTCAGCGCCAGCGCCTGGCGATCGCCCGCGCCATGCTCAAGGACGCGCCGATCCTGATCCTCGACGAGGCTACCGCGGCGCTGGACAACGAATCCGAGCGGCTGGTGCAGGACGCCTTGCACCGGCTGATGCCCGACCGCACCACGCTGGTCATCGCCCACCGCCTGTCGACCATCGAACACGCCGACCAGGTGCTGGTGATGGACCACGGCCGCATCGTCGAGCGCGGCACCCACCGCGAGCTGCTGGCGCTGGGCGGGGTGTATGCGCACCTGCACAGCATGCAGTTCCGCGAAAGGCAGTTCGGATGAGCGAGCGCGGGCCGCACACCCCCGCCTATTGGTACGGCACGGGTTCGCCGCCGCTGCACGCGCGCGTGCTGACCCCGCTGTACGCGGCGGCGATCGCGTTGCGCCGCGCGCTGTACCGGCGCGGCTGGCGCAAGCGCCACAGCATCGCCGCGCCGGTGGTGGTGGTGGGCAATCTGACCGCCGGCGGCACCGGCAAGACGCCACTGACCATCGCCCTGGTGCAGCGCCTGCGCGACGCCGGCTGGAGCCCGGGCGTGGCCAGCCGCGGCTACGGCCGCAGCCAGCCGCAGGAGCCGCGCTGGATCGAGCCGGGCACCTCGGCCGAGCAGGGTGGCGACGAGCCGGTGCTGATCGCGCGCAAGACCGGCGTGCCGGTGCGGGTGGACCGCGACCGCGTGGCCGCGGCGCGCGCGCTGCTGCAGGCCGGCTGCGACATCGTGGTCTGCGACGACGGCCTGCAGCATTACCGGCTGCAGCGCGACATCGAGATCGAGGTGGTGGACGGCCAGCGCCGCTACGGCAACGGCCGCCTGCTGCCGGCCGGGCCGCTGCGCGAGCCGGTGGCGCGCGGCAACGAATGCGATTTCCGGGTCGTCAATCTGGGACAGGCCAGCGACAGCGGCGCGCTCGAAGTCGGCTTCGGCGAATGGGCGATGCGCCTGCGCATCGACAGCGCGCAACCGTTGCACGGCGGCCGTGCGCGGCCGTTGCGCAGCTTCGCCGGCCAGCGCGTGCACGCCGTGGCCGGCATCGCCCACCCGCAGCGCTTCTTCGACATGCTGCGCGCGCAGGGCATCGGCGTGGTCCCGCATGCCTTTCCCGACCACCACCAGTACCGCGCCGCGGATCTGGCCTTCGGCAGCGAACTGCCGGTGCTGATGACCGAGAAGGACGCAGTCAAGTGCGCCGCCTTCGTCAACGATTGGTGCTTCAGCGTGCCGCTGGTCGCCGAGCTGCCGGCGGCGTTCTGGATCGGCCTGCTGGATCGGCTGGACAAGCTGCGCGGCCGCGCGGGCGGGACCGGCGACTAGCGGCGCCTCTCAGCACCGGTTTCCGCCTCAATCGCACCGGATCCAGCGTTAGCGGCTTCAGCCGCGACGGGGCGTTCCCGGTCAAGCCCATCGCGGCTGAAGCCGCTCCTTGTATCTGGACATGTCGCCCCTAAACAGGCGTCATGTCTTCCGACTGATCATCGGAGGAGGTGCGGGAGGTCCAGTCGCTCCTTGTATCTGGACATGTCGCCCCTAAACAGGCGTCATGTCTTCCGACTGATCATCGGAGGAGGTGCGGGAGGTCCAGTCGCTCCTAAAGCTTCGAGCTTGCATCGTAGATCGGCTCCGCCCTCCACATGCTGGCCCTTGTGTGTCCGAACGGTATCCAGAGTCCGC